>CAXNEW010000009.1:0-51855 GCA_964201665.1 Bdellovibrionota bacterium | reverse complement strand
ACGATTTGATTACCAATCTGTAATGGGTGGAGAAAATACAGAAATGCACAGAATCTACGGATCTGCTGCTGATCGATATCAGTTAACCGGAAACCTCAGCGTTAAGTTCTAATCGACCCTTAAACCTGATCCTCCTTGAAAAGGAGCCTCGGTAGTCCCGAGGCTCCTTTTTTGTTTTTTTTTATGGCCCTTGAGGCTTTCGATGTCTGGATTCACAATAGAAAGAGTGAATTTGTCATTGGAATTTCGAAGGGGTGTTTTTTTTATTGCTCTGGGTTTTTTTGTAAACAATTTTTGTTTGGCTCAAGCCCAAGAGTTTCCCGAAGAAAAAAAGCCTCTCCGAGAGGCTTGGGATCGGGGTTGCGAGGTTTTTGGTAAACTCGCGAGTGAGGTTGAAAAAAACGCCTCCCCAGATTCAAAATCCTATTTTCCAAGTCTGTTTGGCCGGCCTCAGTTTCAAAAAACAACGAGTCCCATTTTTCATATTTCCAAAGAGTCAGATCGTAGGTTTATCGCGACGGCCTTTGTGAGATTTGAACCCGAGCCCCAAGAAAGTGCTGATGAACTTTGGAAAAGTTTGGATTCTACCTTTAAGGATCCTGACTCTTATTCTCGCTGGGTTATGCCGGGAATAAATGAAAGCGATGGCTGGGCCCGCTATTTTGTAACGCTTGATGGCTTGAAGATGTCTTACGAAAACCTTTTTGCAGAAAAATTCATGGCTACCATGCCCTACACCTTTTCGCTTTTAGGATTTGAACGAAGCGGGATCTCGAGTCTCTATCTGAGGCGCGATCCAGAGGCAAAAAATATTCCAAGTCCCTGTTTGTCAAACCGAGTCACAAACGGAATTGCCCAAAAAATTTTTTTAAGAATGGTTCCCCGCCCAGAGTTAATTGAATTTCTTGTGGGGGAACTTTTTTATTTTCGAACACCAAACGCTGTGGAGGCTTGGCTTCACGTGCAAGCCCGTCCCTCGCCTTTAGTTTTTCAGCTGATGCCCGAAATGCTCATGAGGTCACAGATTGAGAAACGGGGGCAGAGGGTTTTTCAAAACCTTGTAGAATTCAGAAGGACCGCTCGCGCACGGACCGATTCGTCTTCCGTGAAGCAATAGCCAGACCTAAAGGCGGGTAGGCCTCGGGATCTCGCAATATTAAGCCTCTTAGATTTTTTGGGAGTTCTGTTCCCAAAAAATTTTCCATCCAAAATCGCCTGAGCTCCGTAAGAGCTCGAATCTTGTCAAGCGGGGTTTCAAACCAATCTGAATTGCGAACTTTGTCGCCGACGATATTCTGCGGCTCGGGTCTTTGAACAGATTTTAGGGGGCCCAAAAAAATAACTTCTAAAACGTCGACAGAAACTCGAGTGGTTTTTGGGCCAGCGGGTTCTAGGGTCCATTGAGCCTTCCAGTCGGAAAGATGTCGGTGGCGAGCCCCTGCTTCAATAAAAATATATCGCAAACTGGTGTCCCGAACCCAGGGTTGCAAAACAAAAAACCGGTCAGTTTGAAGAGCCGAAAAAAAAGATCTCTCGTAGCGCCGACGGTCTCTGAGGTACCCAAGCAAGAGGCGGCGGGTTTCAACAAAGGGAAGTGGAACTAGAACTTCTGCGATTCCCAAGGTTTTACCTTCAAGCGGATCTATTCCTGCGAGTTCATGCTCCCACTCAAGGGCATATTGAGAACAACTTTGGGCACCCAAGAATAAAACGCTCGCCAAACAGACTTTGGCTAGTGTTTTGCGCGGCCTAAAATAAATTCTCACGGTGTCCCCCAGCTTTTGCCTAGTGTATACTCTACCTCATTCGTGGAAAATTCCCTAAGCCTGGTACTCGTTTGTATCCTCTTTAGCTTTTTGTTTTCGTTTTCTGAAACGGCATTGACCAGTTTGGGGAAACTCGAAATTCAGTCAATCATCGCGAGGGGCTCATGGCGGGCTCATATTATTCAAGGATGGATTCGAGACTCAAGTCGGGTTCTGATTACAATTTTAGTTGGCAATAATATTGTGAATGCTGTGGCGTCTTCTGTTTTTGCCCTTTGGGCCCACGCGAATTTTTCGGGGTTTTGGGTGCCAGCACTCATAACGGGCTTTACCTTCTCGATGATTTTTGTTTCTGAAATTGTACCTAAGCTTTTGGCTCAGCAATTGGCGATCCCGGTGGCGCCTTTTTCTTTACGTTTCTTGCAGGGTTTTGGCCTTTTAATTTACCCACTCATATGGGTGATTCACTGGGTAACTAAAAAACTGATGCTCAATGTTGGAAGAACCGGCGGGGCCAAGCCACTTATTTCTGAAGAAGATGTGACACAGACAATTGAAATGGCAACCAAAGAAGGCAGCCTTGACCACGAAACCGGTGAGGTCCTTTCGAATTTGATTGAATTTCCTGATCGATTGGCTCGCGATATTATGACTCCGCGGCCCCGGATTCAGGTTCTTTCGGTGGCCATGACCCTCGAAGAGTGTTTAAAAATTGTTTCCACCGATGGGCATTCAAGATACCCCGTAATTAGAAATAATTTAGATGAATTAGTCGGAATCTTGTTAGTTAAAGATTTATTGGCTCATATTCAGCGGGGAAATCCCAATTCCTGGACTCGTTGTATTCGCAGGCCTTATTTCGTTTCAGAAATGGCACCACTGGGAAATATTTTGCGCGATATGAAAAGGTGGGGCACTCATTTGGCACTCGTTCGAAACGAAACGGGTGTTTTAACAGGACTTTTAACCCTTGAAGATTTGATTGAAGAAATTGTCGGCGAAATTCGCGACGAACATGATGACCCCGTAGATGGCGGAGGTGATCGAGCCATGGGTGGGCCCATACTCATAAGCGGTGATATTCCGATTTTAGATTTTAATGAAAGATATCAAATGGCTTTGCCCATGGACATTTCTTACAGCACCCTCAATGGTTATCTTTTAATGAAAACTGCAGGTGAGGTCCCGCCCATTGGGACACTTGTAGTTGATGATCAGGTGACCTTTAGAATTCACTCGGTTTCAGAGTCAGGCGTTGTTACCGTACAGTTGCTTTTGCGCCCTTCTAAACTTCCTTAAATAGGGCGTCGGAGACGGACGACTAAATAAAAATAAAGTAGAGTGCAGGCGTAGGCCCAAAAAAAGCCAAAGAGCCATCCCCCGAGAATATCTAAGATATGGTGTTCTCCTAGTACGACTCGACTGAGTCCCACCAAAAATAAAAAACCAAAACCAGAAAAAAGACTTAGTCGTCTTTGTGAAAGAATATTGAGTTTTCGGTAGGTGAAAAAGAACATGCCCACAAGGGCAGCGCAGTTCACAGCATGGTTTGATGGAAAACTTAGAGCCGGCCGTGCGGAGGGATTGTAAAAGTCAACATGAGGTTTAAGGCGGCCTACCTGAATTTTAAAAAATGAGGAAAGGGCGTCGGAGGCTGCAAGGACAACTATCAAAAAAAATATAAAAAAAATAAAATCAGGCGAGAAAGTGTTTTTTAAAACTTCGCGCAAATGATTTCGTTCGCTAGGATTTTGTTTGTAAAAAGCTCGAAGGCAGATCCCAAAAATTAAAAAAATGAAAACCTGAAGGCCGATTGCCCAGGGTTCTTCTGTAAAAAAGTGAATTTTTTGCCAAAACCATGAGTTTTTATCAAAAGAGTCTTCAAGTGACTGACTTAACTGAATGTCAGTTTGTGATATGAGGCTCGGAACTTTTTCCCAAAGAGTACCAGGGAGGGATCGTGTTTCAAGTGGGTTTAAGGTTTCCATGGTTTAACCAATTCTCTAATCGTACAGCAGTACGATGGCTTGCACCACGGGACTGCTCAACAAAAGAAAGTGCCATTTGACTTCGAACTCGGGCAACTGCGGGAAAGTTGTGAATCAACTGACGGGCCTTGTCCCAGTCCTGACTGGTCTTTACAGACTCTACGGCACCCCGATTGAGAAGTTCTTGGGCCTCGGGGGCATTGTGATAAGTGGGACCAAAAAAAGTGGGACGTCCCCAAACTATGGCTTCCAAAATATTATGCAAACCACCTTTGCCGCACCCTATGAATGCAAAATCCCCAATTCCATAGAGATTAGCCAAAAGACCACTTTTGTTGACTATTAAAATTTCGGCACTTTCTAAACGATTTTTGTTTTCTTTGGCAGAACCTAGGCTACAGAAATTAAAAAATCTTTTGTCCCTGAGTATGTTTTCATAAATTCTGAGTGTTTTAGAGTCAGTGTCATGGGGCACTAAAACAATTCGAGTTTTTCTTAGTTGAGTTTCTTTTTGAAGCTCGGGTGTTAAGAGAAGCTCAAGGTCCTGAGGCCAAACAGAGCCCCAAACCCAGATGCGTGTTTCGGGGTTTTTATTTTTGCACCAAGAGTGAACCTGGTTAAAAAATTCATTTTGAGCTCCAACAAATGTGCCTTTGCGGGCCAAAGCGCTATCGACTTTGGGGTCCCCTAAGACCTCTATCAAAGGTATGTTTTCTTTTTTTGTATTGCCAGAGACCACCAAACCCAACAGATTTTTTACGACTTCGTTTACAGCAAATAGGGCGGCGAAATGATTAAAAACAATTCGGTAAAAAATTCGGACCCCCTTGTTTTGGATAACACCCGAGTGAGTTCCAAGGGTCGCCGCAGCTAAAAAAATCGGAATGTCTTTGTCTGCAGCCTGCCACACGAGCTCAGGCCAAATATCGGTTTTAGAAAACACCAGAGCCTCTGGCTTTAGATTGTCTAAAATTTTTTTTGCAACGATTGAAAAATCCCAGGGATAGGGAAAAACAAAATCAAAGGCACAGAGAGACCTGTTTTGGCTATTCCACTCGTGCAAGGAGTTTGAAAAAAAACTTAATGCAAATCTTATTTTTGGATTTTTCAATTTTAAATGCCTGACAATTTCATTTGCTTGTAAAAATTCCCCCACTGAAGCTGCATGAAACAAAAGGGTGGGGCCCTGGGCTTTAAGGTCACGCAGCCGGATTAGAAAAATCGAAAAATCACGCAAACTTTGAAGGTGCAAAAGGGCTGTCAGGCGCGCTCGTCTCGAAAACCCAGCCCCGATAAAAAACCCCAAAGTCGCAAGTGGCAATGCAAGCCAGCGATAAAACAACCTGACACAAATTTCGGCCACGGACTTAGTTTAGTGATTCCTACAAATCTATACAATGGCTACAAATTCCCCCGCAAAAGATAGCCGCCAAAGCGAGCTATCTGGTAAAATACGTACTTGTCGTGAATCCCTCTACAACGCGCAAAATATTGATTTTCCGAATGAGCAGTCTTGGGGACGTTGTTTTGGCAACCTCGGCTTTGAAAAGTTTGCCTGGAGGGCAAAAAGCCGACTGGATTGTTTCAAAAGAATTTTCTGAAATTTTGGTGGGCCATCCCAAGATACATGAGGTCTTTGCCTATGATCGAAAAAACTTAGGGCTCGGTAAATGGCTAAAAATTCTGTTTGACCTTTCAAAAAATGAATACACCGATGTGTATGATCTTCATCGAAGTTTAAGAAGCACAATTGCTCGAACATTGTTTAGATTTTTTTCACCCCAGACGCGGTGGAGTTCTGTTTCAAAACAGCGACTAAAAACCATGGCCCTTTACATGTTCAAGGGCTTTTTACCAAAGCCGTTTTGGCCCAGACCTTGGATTTCTTTGTTTGCGGAGCTCACAGGCGGCACGGAAGCCCGAGCCGACCTGCCTCATTTCCAGGTAGCCCCGAGTGCCAAAATTATGAGTGAACATTTCTTAAAAAATTCTCAATCGGATCTCGACAAAGATTTTCTTTTTTTGATGCCGGCCTCGCAATGGAAAACCAAACAGTGGCCTGTGGAGAAATTCGTAAGTCTCGTTGAATCAATGATGGACCGGGTACCCGTAGTTTTGGGAACCTCAAAAGATGAAGCCTCAAGAAAACTTTCTGATATTCTTGCCCAAAAAAATATATTTCATTTAGACCTGAGATCGAAACTCACACTGACCGAAACCGCTCAAATTTTTTACCGTTTCAAAGCAAAGAGTTTGTTTGTCGGAAATGACACCGGCTTGTTCCATCTTGCCGAAGCCATGGGAATGAAGTCATTTTCAATTATGGGTCCAACCTCGTCGAGCTTGGGGTTTGGCCCCTCCACTGAATTGGGCGCCGAAATTGGTCGGGATCTCGGTTGCAGGCCCTGTTCAAAAAGTGGAAAAATTTGCCTTCGTTTTTGGGACCAACACGCCTGCCTCAAAAAACTCGAGGCAAATGAAGTGATCGACAAATTACATGCGCTCGACGGTGTCGATTCCTAGTAACCACAATCCCGTTTTCAATGTCGAACGTACCATGTGTGTGAGGTGTACGAGTCCCTCTCTTCGAGTGGAGTTTGTTTCATCCACAAAACGGACTTCGTGATACAGCCGATTCATCGCCCGCGCCAAATCAATAAGTGATTTGGCTATTTGGCTAGGGTCCTTATCTTCAAAGGCTTTCTCGAGGTAAGTCTCAAAAAATAATATTTCTTTAATGACTTCACGAACACTCAAAACATCTTTGAGCTGTTCACAAAAACTTTGAGTTTCGGCGTAACTCAAACTCCCCGGCGATTTCGCATTTCCGTGTTGAGCTTGAACTTTTTCTAAAAGCGAGCCACACCTTGCGTAAGTGTATTGAATGAAGGGGGCCGTATCTCCCTCAAAAGACAAAGCTTTATCCCAATCAAATTTAACATCGTGATTTCGATGTTGGGATAGATCTGCGTAAAGTAAGGCTCCGGGACCCACTTTTCTAGCGATTTCGATTTTTTCAGCCTCAGGGAGAGTCGAGTTTTTTTCTGAAACAATTTTTAGTGCGCGCGATTCGGCCTCATCGAGAACATCCTTTAGGAAGAGGATATTTCCCTCACGGCTTTTCATTGTTTTACTGCCAAACTGGAGCATTCCAAACGAAACATGTTCGGCGCGACCGGCATATTCTTTCTTGAGTAGACCCACGACTCCAAAAAGTTGTTCGAAATGAAGTTTTTGCTGAACCGCCACCACGTACCATGCTTGGTCAAAGTGAAAGCGATACCATCGATCCTCGATGGCGGCAAAATCACGAGTGATATAAAGGCTAGCTCCGTCGTCTTTTTTTAGCAGAACCGGAATTTCGCTCCCTGGTAAATCGCAAACGAGGGCCCCCTCACTCGTTCGTGTTCCAATTTTGGTGTCGATTTCATTTACGACATCTTCAAGTTTATTTGTATAAAAACTCTCACCATCAAAAAAATCAAATTCGACTCCGATTCGCTCATAGATTTTCTTAAACTCTCGAATGGAAATTTCTCTAAAAAGCTTCCAAAGTCGGGTGTACTCAGCGTCTCCGGCTTCGAGTTTTTGAAAGGCAGATTTTGCGGCTTCGCTTAAATTTGGATCAGATTTTTCTGCCTGGTTAAATTTGACGTACAGATCAAGCATGTACGGCAGTCCCTGTTTTTCGAGTTCTGATTCCATTCCAAATTTCTCAAGGCCCAACAAGAGTTTTCCAAAACTTGTTCCCCAATCGCCCAAATAGTTAAGCCCGACAGCCTTGTGGCCACTAGCTTCGGTGATTCGCTTCAGAGAGTGCCCTAAGGCCGTTGAACGCAAATGGTGCAGGCCCATTTCTTTGGCCACATTGGGCGAAGAAAAATCAATAACAACTGTTTGCATTGAATTTTCGTTTAGGAGGGGGGCCGGAAAAAATTTCTGCGGGAGGCGTTTTGAGAGTTCAGACCAGGCCGTAGGCAAGTGTACAAAAAGATTGAGATAGGGACCTTTGGCTTCAATCCTTTCAATCCAAGAGTGAGGTCTTGCAGAACTCTCAAAAAATACTTTCGACGCAGTCAAAAAATTTTGAGCAACCTGAGGGGGTGGAAGTTTAAGTTCTTTTGATAATTTAAAACAGGGAAAGGCTAAATCTCCCAGGGGAGCCTGTGGAACTCGAGCCCAGTCTTCTCTCGCGGGCTGAGCCTTGAATTGGTCAAATATTTGTCGATGGAGTTCATTCAGTAAACTTCGCATTTGACTCGATGTATACAATATTGAAATTCATTAGTCCGCTGTTAAACTTAGAAAACATTATGTTTAAACCCACCACAAAAGTAATAGTAATCGACGATTTTAAAACCATGAGAAAGCTTGTCATTCAAAGCTTGTCCACCTGCGGACTGACAAATGTCGTCGAGGCCGAGGACGCAGCCGACGCCCTGCCTATCATTGAGGCAGCGGTTAAATCCCCTGAGCCCTTTGGATTGGTGGTATCGGATTGGAATATGCCAAAGATGCAAGGAATCGACCTTTTAAAAAAAGTCAGAGCCTCTGAGGCCACAAAAGCCCTGCCTTTTTTGCTAGTTACCGCGGAGGCAGAGCAAAAAAATATTGTTGAGGCCCTGCAGGCTGGTGTCAGTAACTACATCGTCAAACCTTTCTCACCCGCGACATTCAAAGAAAAAATCACTGCTATCTACAAAAAACATTTCCCCAACGGCTAAATACTTTTAAATTAACTCGTTACATAAAATTTATACAAAAAATTATAAAAAAAATTAAAAATTACTGAGGAAAAATTAAATGTCTCTGTTAACAAGAACAGTATTGCTCTACACGGATGAACCCGGCCTTATGGACTTAATGTCCATTACACTAAAACCCCTCGTGAAAAC
Source organism: Bdellovibrionota bacterium (assembly GCA_964201665.1). Taxonomy (GTDB): domain Bacteria; phylum Bdellovibrionota; class UBA2428; order UBA2428; family UBA2428; genus CAXNEW01. Next base: position 43,206 of record CAXNEW010000009.1, on the reverse strand, counting down.
TCTAGTGGTTTCAAAAGATAATACCGATGTCATGAAAAAAATTGAAAATCAGGTTTTTGATTGCGTAGTCTTTCGCACGAAAGCCAAAACTCTCGACGACGGCGCTGGCCCCTATGTTTGGTCACAATCAAAAGACAAATATAAAGGCATGCCTTGGGTTGTTCTAGGACAGGATATTGAAAGTGAAACTCACCTCGTAAAAAACAGAAATCTAAAATTTCTAAAAGACCCCAAAGACGGTGTGGGCTTGCTGAAACTTCTTGAAGGTCTTTTCTTTACGCCCTCAGCTGATCCGACAAAAAACCCGGGAAGCTCGAGCCCCTTAGATGTGAATTTTATAAATCCTATTGTAGCAGCGGTTTCAAAAGTACTTGAGCAAATGGGGAAAATAAAAATAGCTCGCGGTACCCCATTTGTGAAAAATGGAAAAACCACAATGAAAGCTACTGGCGACATCGCGGGAATCATTGGCATGAATTCAAAACGATTCACCGGTTCAATGGCCATTGTTTTTGAAGAGCGACTCATTTGTAAAATATACTCAGGTATGATGGGCAGTTCTGTTGCTAAATTGAATGATGACGTAAAGGATTCTGTAGGCGAACTTACCAATATTATTTTTGGCAATGCCAAACGCGACTTGAATGAATTGGGCCATACTTTGGAGCCGGCTATACCTAGCATAGTCTCAGGTAAAGGAATTGAAGTGAGTCACCCCGTAGACGGCGTCTGCATTGTGATTCCCTTCGAAAGCCCCGACGGCAAAGTTTTGTTAGAGACAGTCATGCGCGCTAGAAGTTAGTTTGCGGCTTCGAGTTCGGCTTTTAGTTTTTTTCGGTGATTGCGCCTTTTGTCGGCGTCGCGCTCTAAAATTTTTTCTCCTTGAGTTTTAGTTTTTAGCGGAGCCATTGGGGTGGGGCGGCCAGATTCGTCGAGTGAAACAAAGGTTAAAAATGCTCGAGCTGTGTGAAAATGTTCCCGCGCAATCGGATTTTCAGCCGAAACATCAACTTTGACTTCGCAACTGGTACGATGGACTGAGGTCACCACGGCATCAATATTTACAATGTAGCCTTTTTTAATGGGTTTCAAAAAATGAAGTTCGTCAATGCTGGCCGTTACACAAACACGGCCACTATGCCGGGTTGCCGCAATAGCGGCAGCAATATCGACCCAGCTCATGACGACTCCGCCAAAAATTCCCCCAAGGGCGTTGGTATGCTGGGGCAAAACGAGTTCTGTCATTTTAACTCGCGATTGTTCGGGATTACGTGAATTCTGCGCGGGCTTTTCTTCTTTTTTAATTTTCACAAACCTTAGGTTAGTCCGCTCGGCAATTTTTAGGAAGGGGTAGGTTGGGCCCAATCAAAGAAACCGTTGAATAAACATCAGAGGCTGAGCCAAGAAAAATCATTTTCTCTCGCAAGGTTTTCAACTCAAGATTTCGAAGATCTAGGGAACATTGAATTTTTGAATTTTTTTTCGATGACGATTTTTGTTGATTTTGTGGATTCCAAATATGCTGCTTTCCCGAGGTGTCTAAAAGGCTAGACCTACTTTCAAAAAGAACTAAATGATTTTCAACTTGGCAAAGATTTCCACCGCCGGCGTCAATTGAAAAGAAACGGCTTCCTTCCAAAATAAACTGAGTGGCAAATTCGGCAACAAGGAATCCCTTGAGAAGGCCTGAAAAACTGAGTCGCCCGGGATTTTGTAGAAAGCGAATTTGGTTGTTTTTCCATCGTGTCCAATCAAGGTTTCCCCAGTCGCCTTGCCTTTTGGGGGAGTCCGAGAAATTAAGTCCTCCAACGGTGGGATCAAATAACCCTTCAGTCGAATTAAAAAATATTTGCGAGAGCTCAAAAATCTCTTGCCATTCGGGTCCAAAAGTTTGCCAGGTTTGCCACCCTTTAGATTCAAATTTGCGTAGTTGAGACGCCGGATTCCATTCCGAAAAAATCTCATCATAGTTTTGTAGCTGTTTACCAATTTTTTCCTCCCAATTTTTGGAAGTTAAACTGCCACTTAAAGGCTGGCTGAATCTAAAATCCCATTGCAGACCCATTGAAAGAATCGAAAAAGAAGTAGGTCCGGTTTCGGCAAAACAAAAAGGGTTTGTGAGAAAACCTGTAAATGCTAAAATTAATTTTCGCACGAAATGGGTTAAAACCGATTTTGCTAACAAATGACAAGAAAATCCAAAAAATCTTGTTACACTGTTGAAGGTGAAAATTCGTTTTGCGCCATCGCCCACGGGTTTATTCCATGTTGGTAATCTACGAACGGCTTTTATTTCGTGGCGCCTGAGTGAGGTTGCGGACGTCCCCTTGCACCTAAGGTTTGAAGATATCGACACCGCTCGAAGTAGCACTGAATTTGCTGAGACCCAATTGCAAGATTTAAATGATTTTGGAATTTTTCCACATGAGATTTCCTATCAGCGAGAATTCCATGGCCAACACTTTCAAGCTTTTGAGAAGGCTCTCAAACTAGGAGACATTTACCCCTGTTTTTGTTCTAGGCGAGAAGTTTTGGGTGATTTGCAGCGAGCTCCAAATTTTTCAGGAGCTTCTGACGGGATTGCCCTTCGCCTCCACCAACCAAGTGTGGAGTATTCCGGAAAATGCCGCAGTCTTAACTGGGATCCTGCCGATTTTGATAAGACCCTAAAAAAATATCCCCAGGGATGGGGTTGGAGATTTCGTTCAAAAAAGGACTCGGGGGGTTTACGTGATTTTTTGGTCGCGCGAACCCTGGGGACGGGGTCGGGCGAATGGTGTCCCGCTTACAATTGGGCTTGTGCATGGGATGATTTTGCACTGGGGCCCTGCCTTTTGGTTCGAGCCTGGGACCTTGAGTCTTCTGAAGAAATTCAAAGGGAGCTTCGATATTACTGGGCTGAAAGTCTTAGAGTTTCTGCGGCTCCTAGAATTTTCACATATTTTACTTCGCTCGTGACAACTGAAAGTGGGAAAAGACTTGAGAAACGTGACAGACAACTAACTTTCAGGGAAATCAAGGGGAAAATCTCAATTGATAAAATTCGTGCAAGCTTTGAGAGGTCTTGGCATGAGCCTCTTGAGGGATTAGTCCCAAAACTAGGTATGATTCGGGAAAGCTTTGGGGAATCTTCAAAAATTATCTCGATTAATAAATTGTTTGATAAATTATTTGATGAATTGTTTCGTAAGTCTTCGGGAGAAAAGTTTTAATATTTTATGTCAGACCCCAAAAATTCTACAGAGCAAAAAGTCGAGCCAAAAGGCGAGCAAAAAATAGAATCTAAAAATGAATTTGGATTTGAAACTTGGTTTCGAAAATTAAATCCCGATTTACCGCTAAAAAGTGTGGGTCCTGTTTTGGTTTTGGCCGCTGAGGGGGCGACGGTTCCCTTCATGGCCCGTTATCGAAAAGAGCAAACCGGAAATTTAGATGAGGTTCAGATTCGCAAAGTGCTCAGTGCCAAAGAAGAGTGGGATGATTTGTTAACTCGACAGCGTTTTATTGTCGGCGAAATTGAAAAACAGGGTAAACTCACTGAGACCTTAAAAACTCGACTCCTTTCGACCTGGGATAAGGGCCAACTCGAAGATTTATATTTACCCTTCAAACTTAAGCGAAAAACAAAAGCTGAAATCGCGAGAGAAGCCGGCCTTGGAGAAATCGCAGATTTGATTTGGGCCGTGAGTCGTTCCGGGGCAAATGAAAAAATTGGTCCGCGCTCAGAATGGATGCCCCCTCTAATTTCGGCTGAAAAGGGTCTGCCTGACGAGATGACTGTTCAAAAAGGAATTGTCGATATTCTTTCGCAAAAAATTGCTGACGATGTTGAAACTCGAAGTCAGTTACGTGACTTTCTTTTGGCTAAAGCCTTTTTATGGAGCGAAAAAGGTGAGAAAGCCAAAGACCCAAGTAAATTTGAAAATTATTTTCAGTTTTCAGAATCTGTTAAATCCCTACAAAACGAAAAAACTTCACACCGTTATTTGGCGTTGAGGCGTGGATGGAAAGAAGAAGAGCTTAAACTCAAGATCGGACCAGCCTCAACCCAAACTCCGGAGAGTTGGGAACAAAGTCTTTTAAAAATTTTACTGCCCTTTGCCCAGCCTGTTGATAAAATTTCAGATGAAGTCAGAACCTTAATTGATTTATCAATGAGCCATAGCCTTAAAAACTTTTTGCTTCCTTCTATTGAAACTGAGATTCATCGAAATTTAAAAACCATCGCTGATGGTGCCGCAATTGGAGTTTTTGGAGAAAATTTAGAGAATCTCCTTTTGGCGGCTCCACTGGGGCCCAAAACAGTTCTAGGGGTTGATCCGGGAATTCGATCGGGTTCAAAGCTTGCTGTTGTCGATAAAACGGGAACCTTCAAGATTCATGAACTGATTCACACTCAAAGCTTAGTCGAAAAGAAAACAGCAGCACTCACTGTTTTACGTTTAGTACGTGAAAACAACATTGAGGCCATAGCCGTTGGAAATGGCACCCATGGACGTGAGGTGGAAGATTTTATTCGGCAAACCTTGAAAGAGGCCCAAGTTCAGATTCCCATAGTGCGTGTGAGTGAGTCCGGTGCAAGTATTTACAGCGCAAGTGATGTCGCTCGTGAGGAATTTCCAGATCTTGATCTGACAATTCGTGGCGCTATTTCTATTGCTAGAAGGCTTCAAGATCCTCTTGCTGAACTTGTAAAAGTTGATCCCAAAAGTATTGGAGTGGGGCAGTATCAACACGATGTGGCTCCGGCTTTCTTAAAAAAATCACTCGAAGAGATTGTAGATTCTTGTGTGAACCGCGTGGGAATCAATCTCAATACCGCTTCGCCTTATCTTTTGGCGCGGGTGTCAGGCATCGGACCGGGGCTTGCAAAATCCATAATTGAGCACCGCTCTACGCAGGGACTTTTTAAATCGCGAAATGATTTACTCGAAATTCCTAGATTTTCTAAAAAAACTTTTGAATTGAGCGCGGGCTTTGTGCGGGTTCCTGAAAGCTCAAATCCTTTGGATAATACCGGGGTTCATCCGGAGCGGTATGAAACTCTTCAAAAGTGGGCAACAGAACTCGCAAAACCGCTCGAGAGTTTAACCGGCGAGGGCGCTTTTGCTCTCAGACAAGAGAAACGATTTGCCGAAGAGATCGGCCCCTTTACATTCGAAGATATTTGCAAAGAACTTGAAAAGCCAGGCCGCGATCCCCGCGAGAGTTTTGTGCCCATGGTTTTTCGTGACGATATTCACGAGTTAAAAGATTTAAAAGTGGGAATGGATTGTCCAGGTGTTGTAACCAACGTCACAAATTTTGGTGCCTTCGTCGACATCGGGGTACACCAAGACGGCCTCGTGCATTTGTCTCAATTGGCAGACCAATTTGTTAAAGATCCTCGTGAATTTGTAAAACCAGGCGACAGGGTTCAGGTCAAAGTTTTGGAAGTCGACCTTAAAAAAAATCAGGTTGCTCTAACGATGAGGACTCAACCTCAAAGAGCCCCGTCACCCAGGCCCGAGCAACCCAGACCCCAGCAGCAAAGGCCCCAGGCTGCGGCCAGGCCTCAGGGCGAAAGACCAGCCTTCGGAGGCGGGCGTCCCCAAGAAAACCGAGGCCCAAGGCCACAGGATAATCGTGGCTCAGGGCCACACGTGGGGCAGGGGCCACGCTTTGAATCACGCCCGGAGTCTCGTTCAAATTCTCGCTCAGATTCTCGTTCAAATTCTCGACCGGACCCGAAGCCGGAGAGGGGCCTTTCTTCACGCCAAGGCCTTGTGTACAATCCTTTTGCGGATGCTCTCGGAAGTTTGAGCTTGCCGAAATCCCAAGGTGGTAAAAAGAAATGACACTAGCAAGAAATCCCGAAGCCAAAGGTAAACAAAAACGAAGGCATTTAAGGTTTCGTCCGGGCCCTACGACCATGGCCCTTTTAAATTTTTCAAAAGGCGGTCAAGCCACCTGGGGTCGCCGTTTTGAGGGTGAACACGTGGGCTTGGTTGAGAGTGAATCCATTGTAGGTTGCGGGGTCGTCCTTATTTCAGACCATCCCCCAGCACCCGAAACAAAGCTTTGGATTCGGGTCGGCGAAATTGATCCCCTACCGGCAGTGATTCGTTGGGTAAAAGAAATCGCTGAATCGGTCTATCAATTGGGAATCGAATACTCTGACGGGGCCTTTCAGAAGTAAAAATTTTTGTTGACGCAGAAGGCTCGTTCGGGACGGCCATTTACTTATTAATTTCCAACCGTAATTGAAAAAATTTCCTTTCTGCATGATACCAGAGGTGGGGAGGAAATTTGATGAAACACGTCTGCTTTATGGGATTCATGGGAAGATCTCTTACATACCTGGTTTTGATTTTATCGCAAAGCTCGTGGGGGCAAAGCCTTCGAGTGATGTCTTATAATGTTCAAAATCTTTTTGATAATCGTGATAATCCGAGCACCCGTGATGAAGAATTCACTCCTGAGGGCGAGCAAAAATGGGAGCAAAGCGTACTCGAAGATAAATTTCAAAATCTGGGCAGGGTCGTAAAATCGGTAAACCCGGATATTCTTGCCGTTCAAGAAATTGAAAACCAAGAAGTTTTGGATGAATGGGTTAAAAAAGCCTTAGTTGAAGGGGCCTACAACCATGTGATTACTGAAAAGTCTGATGACCCCAGAGGGGTCCGAACCGGACTGATAACTCGCCTCCCGGTGGTTAAGGTTGATACCCACCAAGTCTGGAGTGAAAAATTTAAGGATAGCAAAGATCGGGTCATGAAAACCCGAGATATTTTAGAAGTTGAAATTAAGGGTGCAAAAAATTCCAAAATATTTATTTTCGTAAATCATTGGCCTTCAAAGGGCGGCGGCCAGGATGCAGAAAAATTTCGAAAATTTGTAGCAGGCCAGCTTAGAGAAATTCTTGAAACTCGCCAAAGCCAGTTTCCCACGGCCTTGATTTTGGCCCTAGGCGACTTTAACGAAGGGCTGGACGAGGGGACCTTTGCCACCCAGCTGCCAATTATTCGATCTTTCAGTGATTTAAAATCTGATTCACAAATGGGGCTTTTGCATCTGGGTCGTTTTGAAAAAGGCCAGTTGACTCCTGCCGATGGAACCTTCTTTTTTCATCCTGAAAAGTCATGGAATTTGATTGACCATATTTTTTGGACACTGAATCCTGTTTACCTCAAATCAAAAAATCCAAAATGGCTGTACAAAAAAGGATCTTATGGACGCGTTTCCGTACCCGAAGAATTTTTGGGTAAATTTAAAAACCCCCAAGGGTGCGAAATTCTTGAGCATCTGCGAGAGTACCAGGGACGAGCGGGCAATCGGTGTCCTAAAGGAGCTGCAGACCATTTTCCAATAAAGGCTGATTTTCAATGGACCCAATGATAGTAAACGCTCTTATGAGCTCTGATAAATGGCGAAGACTTTTAACTGATGATCCCTCCAATGAGTTGGTTCGCTTTTCGCTAGCAAAAGCCCTTTTGGATGAAGGTCGCAGTGGCGAGGCTGTTGCCCATTTCGATATTCTTGTAAAAGAAAAACCTGACTATGCCTTGGCTTGGGCTTTTTTGGCCCGCGCCAGACTCATGACCGGCGACAAAGACGGAGCTCGCCGTGCCTGCGAGCAGGGGCTTCCGGTGGCGAGAGCTCAAAAACATGAAGTTCCTACCGATGAAATCTTGGCCGTTCTTGAAGAACTTGAAAGCGATTTTTAATTCATGAGTTCAAGCTCGGGTGTTTTAAAAAACGCCGGGGTCATGGGAATCGCTGTATTTTTAAGCCGTATTTTAGGTTTGGTGCGCGAACAAGTTTTTGCTTTTTTTTTTGGTGCTGGAATTTTCGCCGATGCCTACTTAGTTGCCTTTCGAATTCCTAATTTACTGAGAGATCTTTTTGCTGAAGGTGCTCTCAGTTCGGCTTTTGTCAGTGTTTTTTCAAAAAGTTCGGGCCAGGAAGAATCTCTCAAGCTTTACAAAACTGTCAAAATTGCCTTTGGAGCCGTTCTGTTTTTTGTGACTCTTGCAATTTTTTTTGCAGCCCCAGCACTTGTACAATTTTTGGCACCAAGGTTTTTAGAAGACCCCGAAAAATTTCAAACAACAGTTATTTTAACTCGCATTTTTAGTCCCTTTTTATTTTTTGCATCGATGGCGGCTTTGGCCATGGGGGTGCTGAATACTCGGGGAAGTTTTTTTATTCCCAGCATGGGGTCGGCAGCCTTTAATGTTGGCAATATTGTAATTGGTGGAGGAGCTGCATTTTTTCTTAAACCCTGGGGGCCTCAGGCCATGGTTTTGGGTTTTGGCGCAGGGACCTTGGTGGGTGGTTTTTTACAATGGGCTGTGCAGTGGCCTGAGCTGCGAAGAAAAGGTTTTCCGCAGTTTGCAGGACTCTCTCAATGCACAGATTTATCAAGTCAAAAGAAAGCGTGGTCCGACTCAGGCCTGAGGCGCATATTGAAAATTATGGGCCCTTCAGTTGTGAGTGTGGCCGCAGTTCAAATCAATGTTTTAGTGAATACACTTTTTGCAACAGGTTTGGGTACGGGGTCTGTCGCGTGGTTAAGTTACGCCTTTCGAATTTTGCATTTTCCGATGGGAATTTTTGGCGTTTCACTGTCGACTGCGAGTCTGCCTCGCCTGGCCAAACTAAGAGCAGAAAATAATTTGCCAGAATTTTCAAGAACGCTTGTGGATTCACAAATTGCAAGTTTATTTTTGGCCGTGGGTTCGGCCGTAGGAATTTGGACCTTTGCCGAGCCCTTGTGTGCACTTTTTTTTGAATATGGCAGATTCACTCGAACTGATACCTTACAGACTGCGGAAGTTTTACGTGCCTACGCGATCGGGCTTTTTGCGTTCAATGGTACAAAAATATTTGTCCAAGCCTTTTACGCCTTTGAAGCGGTATGGATTCCCTCTTTTGTTTCAATCATTGCTATAATCATAAACTATTTAGGCAATTCCTATTTTGCGCCCAGGTTTGGAGTGGCAGCCCTTGCGGGTGTGACTTCGGCCGTTGCCATTCTGAACTTTTTTTCGCTCGCTTTGTGGCTTTCGAAATTTGGAGTCTGGCCCCTAGGCTGGCGTTTTTGGCGATCAGCACTCGTTTCGGTACTTTGTTCTTTTGTAATTTTAGGATTTAGCAAAATGGGCTGGCCCCAGCAGGTTCTCGCGCTCAAGACCCAGGGCACAGGCCTTTTTGTGACCTCAACGCTGGCCCTAATCGCTTTGGCGGGCGGAATGTATTTAGTCCTCGTGGGACTCCTGGATCCGGCCGTAAGGCCAAGAATTAAGAAGCTCCTCCGTTTAAGTTAATGGATTGAATTTATAAACAAATACATGATGTACACCGGAAGGTTTTAAACCGTGTCCCATTCAAAATAATGCCTTGCGTCAACGCTGGGTTTCGTGTATTTATTCTGCAAAATATGTCGAAAAATTCCAAGAAATTCAGCTTTTTTATTTTTAAAGCCTTTTGTCTGTATGTGGGGGTGATGGGGGCTTTGAATCCATCACAAGCAGGTACGACTTGGACCTGTTTTCTGGGCTTAAGTGCCCTCGTAAAACCCTATTCTCCCCCAACTGAAATAAGAGTTCACGCCCCACACTCCCAGTCTGAGTGGGCTAATAACCCCAGAACCCTTGAATCGGTGATGAGTATTCTTGTTGGCGAACTTCCGGAGTATTTAAAAACTTTGAGTAAACAGGTTTTGATTCCTAAACAGATTTCATTTCTGGTGGACTCAAGACTGCAGCCTTTGGAGGCCTCAGCACGGTATCTCAGTGACGATATTACGACTCCCTTGGCCCTATTCACCCAACTTGAAGGTGGTGGCAGTCTCGCGGTTGTGGGCCACGAGGTGGGCCACCTTATTTTTACCGAAAGTCTCACAAGGCTTTGGCTTAAAGATGTCGAAGCTGGCGCCGATGGGCCGTTGAGTCGTCGTTTGCTTGAGTCCTTAAAATCCAAGGTTTCAGATCGTGACCATATGAGAAAATCGATGGCTGAACTTGAAGTAAAATATCCCGCCCTTCGCACGGGTGATCCTGAAGAAATTTTGGATGTTCCAGCTGATGCTTTTTTTAAGCACCAAACAATGAAAGGCGTCCTTGATTTGTCTCCGACTCTCGAGGATTCAAAGCATTTGACTCCCGATTTAGATAACGCAACTTACCTGAAAATTTTTGCCAATCATCACATGGAAGGTTTTTCAGAAGTTTTTGCCGACCTTATGGGGGCGCAGTTTTCGAGGGATCCCAGTTTTTCATTAAAAATTTTTAAGGGTGCGGAAGCAGACTTTCGTGATTTTAGACTGATGGACGAGGTTTACAGCTCAAAAGCTCCCGATGAATACAAGGATGAATATCTAGCGGGAGCTCGCAATGCGATTCTAGCTGGGGCGCCTCATTTACTTCATGCCTTCGAGAGACCCGAAATTAGAAGAATGTTTTACACCCGTTTTGGTAGAGAAATTGGCCAAGACTGGAACTACGATGCCAAGGTCGCTGCCGCTTATTTAGAGGCTCTTGCCAATACATCGCTCAAGGTTTGGGTAAGGGCGATTAATCCCACTCCGCCGAAAACTGCAGAAGCTACGATGGCTCTTACACTTAAAGAGGTCAAAACCGAGGTGCAAAAAGATCTTCTCTTTAAACTCAAAGAGATTTCTGAAATTTTTGAGAGAATCCTCGCTCAAGAAAAAGCAGAGCAAGAAAGTCGAGAAGTAAATTTTATGGAAGAGTTGCTCCGAAGATTACAATTAAGAAAAGAGGAGCTGGCTAGAAAGGCAGAAGCTGATGCCGATGCCGATGAAATTGAGGTCGAAGTCGAAGAGATTATTGAATACAAGGTTCATGAAATTAGGGATTCAGCAAGAGCGGAACAAGTTCGCCCCCAGAGGAAAGAGCGTAGCCATACCCGGCAACAACACAGGGAGCACGGCGGTAGTCATTAAACTTCAAACGTGTCCTTACCGGTTATGAAAGATTTTCATTGGGTTAAATTTATTCTGTTTAGAAGTCTTTGGGTTTTACTGTGTTCAAGTTTTTCGTCGGCTAAAGCGGATTGTTTAGAAGATCTCAAAATTGTTTTTCGTGAATTCTCGCCCAGCCCAAGCGCATATCAAAAATCTTTAAATCGAGTTGCAGCCTGGTACGGAATTGAAGCCCAAGAGTTTGAAAGAAGAATCCATGCTGTTGTTCAAAAGACCGCGCATGCAGTGGAAGAAAAGATCCGTCTGACACTTAAAAACAATTCGGATCTCGGTAATCCCGACGACGATGAGGAATTCGTTTCGTTTGCAGTTTTTGATCAAGTCTCTCGCGGACTCTTAGGGTTGCATTCCCTGGGCGATTTCTTTTCTCAGATTGCCAGAAATGGAGGAGACGATCTGAGACCCTTTCAAAGACTTATAGATTCCATTTCAGATCCCTTTCGAGGTATTTCGGATAAATCGGCATGGCAGGAAAGCAAGTTTTCTTTTTTTGATAAGGGCCATGTTCAGCTCTATTTGGAAAAACTTCTAGCCTTTGCTGACCTCCCATCCAATCTAGATCGTTTTCGAGGCCCGGATATCCTCCGCTCGGTCATTCAGTTTGGAAGTAAGTTTACAACAGAGGAAATTGCGAAGATTGTCGCTCACCTTAAAAAACACAAAAACGATCCCTTCTTTTTTGAGTTTGTTGATGTCGATGGGCCCTTTTCTTGGGGAGGGACAAATCCCTTGGCGGGATTTTCATGGATGGGCAATTTTAAAGAAGTCCAACTATGGAATCGGATTGTAAAAAAAGCCGGAATAAAAGCCAAACTGGAAAAATTTGGGTTTATTTTTCCGCCGTCACTAAGCAAAACTAAATTGAAGTCCCATATGGACAATCCGAAAAATGTAAAAGTTGAAGGAGATAAATATATTCAAGTTAATGGACTCGAAAACCCTTACTTAAACCAAGTGGGGAAAAGCTTGGGGGAATCTGGGTTTCCCCTACAGGTCGTCCATCGAACCAGTTCTCGGGCCGGTTCTGACGCCGCATTAGCGATGAATTTTTATCCGAGTATGGGGCAGGGCACTTTAATGGGGGGCCATGCGACCTGGGGCGAAGGAGTTTATGCTGGAGTGTCTCTCGATTTGTTTCACTATGGTCCCTTTGCCCTTATTTTTCATTTAAATCCAGCGGCTATTATTGGACGAGATATCGATATTTTTGTTGGCAAGCTTGATGGGCTCATTGTGGTTATTAAAACGAAATCAGCAATTTTAAGAACTCAAACTCTGGCTTCGATCTATGCCCAACCCAAAGACTCCGAGCCCGCTCTAAATCATCTCAAATGGTTTTGCGAACTGAAAGAAGACCTCTCAGTTCAGCAGCAAATAGACTTTGTTTATGGAGTTCTACAAAAGATAATATCAGGTCAAGTCAAAATGGGGCCTTTCGGAATTGCAACATTGAGAAGAATACTTGAGGCCGAGCACTTGCCCGACGAAGAAATTTGGAGGGAAGCACTTGTGGCATCGGCCCAAAATACCGAAAATGCTTCGGCTCTATTGAGATATCTCGAAAAATTTCTCGATCCGATCGAGATTGCACTCAAAGATCTTCCATTCGTGGATCGCCCGGAAGTTTTTAGAGTTTTAGAGCAACAGATTCAGTTTTTTTCAATCAATGATAATATCTGGTTTGTAAAAAAAACGGGCATAATGACTTCTCCGTTTATCAGCGATCAAATTTCTCTTTTTCTAGAGGCTCAAAAACGGGTGAATGACTCTGGGAATTTAGGAATACCGAAAATTGCGCAAAGGTTCCAAGATGACTTAACCCGAAGAACTCAATCTCTGGTCGAGCATCTTAAGACTTGGTTAATTCAGGTTTCCGACCGTGGAGACACTACAGAAATTAAAAGGGTTTTGGAGTATGTAGCCAAAGTTGAAAAAACAAATCGGGGTCTTTTTAAACGGTTAGAAAAAGAAACTTCAGTGCCTCTTGGGGTTTTGATTTCAAAACTCGTATTGGCGGCATCGCTCTAGAGGACCAGGCGCCATTCAATTTTTTTTTGGTGGCAAAAGAATTTTGGTTTGGCTAGGTAGTTTCGTGATGCGCTTGCGACTTCTTCAGGCAATTTTAAGCCTCAAATTAGGCATTTCTTTTTTAGCCGGGGCCTCCGAGTTCGAAATTCATTCCATTGATTGTAGCGACTGGATGGAAACAGTTGTTCGAATCCCAAGAAATAAAAAAAATTTTCAATGGCGCGAGATTCCGGGGTCTTCGAAAGACTGGTCCCCCGACTTGAGGGTCAAAGTCGAGAGTCTCTTGGGTCGGGCACATGATTTAGTCCCGGTCGGAGAACACGCTCATGTTTGGACCGAGAAAATCGCCGGAGTACAAATTGCATTTTTGCGTGCTGATTCTGTCGGCGAATTAGGGCATATTTTAATCCGCCCAAGCCAACTTTTTGAATCTCCTAACCCCGCATTCAGGTGGGCTGCAAACCAGGCCTTCAATAGGCGTGATTTGAGATCTTGGTATGAAGAAAGCAAAAATATTTCCGGTAGATTTTGGAATTCCTTTGTTGGGTACAATATTCCCCATCAAGCATTTCGAAGTTTGGACTCGGGAAATTTTAATTTTTTAAGTTTTGAAGAAATACAGCTTATTCAAAAGCTGAAAGAGCTCAAATTATGGGATTCCGAGTTTTTTCTCGTAGGGTTCACACCTCATGTTACCGAAGTAGATTCCACAGAAGTATTTTTGCACGAACTTGCCCATTCCCTTTTTTGGGGAAATCCTGCCTATCGAGAAGAAATAAAAGATTTACTCAAAAAGTTACCTTCAAGTTTAGAAAAAAAAATGGACAGGTTCCTCACCCATAGCGGCTATGCCCAAGATGTTTTTGAGGATGAAACTCACGCCTGGCTTTTAGCGGGACCTAACTTTAGCCTCAAAATAACCCGAAACGAAAAAAGCAAAATTTTAAAGATGCGTAAAAAACTTCTAAAAATCCTAGAAAAGTTTCTTTAACGAATTGTGTGGCCGATCCATCTTTTTCAGTTTGGAATGCAAGACCCAATTCGAATTGTTCTGAATCGCTACTACTTTATGGCCTCAAAATTTCTGAGGGCGTCCTCAGGGGTTTTGAATTTTTCCTTTTCTTCGGCGTTCAAAAGCTTCCAAAATTCAGGGGCCAAATAGGATCCGATGCTTTCACTTAATGGAATCATGGAAATTTTTTCTTTTTGCGCGGTGATTTCCTCAATCCACCTCTGGTGTTTTTCAAAAAGGGCCTGTGGACCACCAGCAAATTTTGCAAAGGGAGACTGCATCCACAAACCGGCTCCCCGCAAGACTCTAGGAAGATGCGGCATTGTTCCTTTCTCGTTTGATTTTGCTCCAATTTCGTTTTCCTGAGGCCCCGTAGTAAATCCATTCACCAATAAATCATAGGTTGATGCCGTCGTGAGCTGGTCGCAAAGGGGTTTGTCCCCTTCCTTGGTCATTATGCAAACACTCAATGGGTTTTGTGTATTGGGAATGTCGCTGGCCAGAAGATCCAAATAGAGTCTTCGATTTTTCAGATCTGACAAAAACCCGGAAATTCCAAAATTAGGAGTGATGGAGTCACTCAACCCCAAGAGCAAGAGACCCTGCTGAAACAGTTTTTCATAAAACCTAAGTTCGCGACCGATTTTGAAGAGTTCGGTCTCCAATTTTACTGATTCAGGGAGATCCTGAGATTCTTCGGGTTCGTCCTTGTAGGGTCTGTTTTTTCTAGAAAGTGAGTCATAGCGGTTTTTTACTTCTCGTCTAAGCGCAATAAAATTTGGATCTAGTTCCCACGACCACAAACTCTCAAGCAATATCAACTCCATTTTTCGATAGAAACTCGCATGGTCATTAAAAATTATCTCAAAGACTTCGGCGCGATTTTCTAGGGTCGTCTTCGGAAGCAGACTTGAGAAGTCCAAATGCTCTGACAATTTTCGCATATACTGGCCTCGGTTAAACATTGCGTTAATTTGCTCTGGGGTAGCCGAAGAGGGATTTTTTACGTACCACTCCTCCGTATTCGTGGTTTCAAAAAGGAATTCTTTTTTTGCAAACTCCATTGAGTCCCCCCCCGCCCAACGACTTAGGCTAAGCTGGCTTTCTCCAAAGATCTGCTTTTTAGGTTCTCCATATGACCTCTTACTTTTAATGGTGTTATGCACCATGAAATGAGGGGAAGTTTTGGCCAGATTGTAGGGTAGTCTATCTAGGGCCGGCAGCCGGGCCTCAAAAATTTCAGCGGGTTTGTTTCCCTCACTGTCAGTTCCTGCAACCGAATTGTAGGGCCTAATATGATCTACCAGTCCTTTGGGCAGGGCAAAATTACGGTCGTCAACAACGTCGCCATAAGTGGTGGGATCAAGAGGTATTCTTGACCTCGCAAGATTTTCAAAGAGGGGCTCAGGATTAAATTTTACGCCAAAAATTCCTTCAATGGGCTCTAAATTTAGCCGGGTTTCGAGTCGGGCCTTTGCTCTTTCCAAACTTAATCTTTCACTAACTAGGGCCTGTTTATCATCTGGCCGGTCACGGTATAGGTACATTTCCCATCCATTTAATTGGCCAGCTTCTTCTAGATTTTCAGAAAACTCCTTTATTTTTTCAAAATACTTCTGCCCCACAAAACTCAATGCGCTCAAAATTTCGGGCCCACTTTGTTTGTCAACAGTTTTCAACCTCTGAAGGATTTTCTTTAAATTCAATTTGTGGAATTTTTTATTCTCAGGGCTTTGGTCACTCATCAAAACACGTTTATAGAGATTCGCGACCAGTTTCAGTTTAATCTCGTCGGCCATCCAATCGACACTGCCATCTGAAGCCGATTTTTTACCGCGAAGTTGTTCCACAAATCGAATCCAAGCGATTTTGTTATCTCCTGCTGTTGCAGCCATGAAGGGCTTTCTCCATTCGGAAGCAATAACTGGATTCTCGTGAAAGGGACTCTCTTGCAGAATGTAGTTTTCCTTGGCTGAAATATGATTCAGAATATTGACCACCTTCCGACAGACATCTCGTTTTTCATTTAGACTGTCGGAAACTCCGGATTCACATTCTTCGACCAAACCAAGAAGGTCTCGCATCTGATTGTGTTCTTGAATGCCGAAGTAGCTTTGAACAGCTTTCAAAATATTCTCATGAGAAATTAAAACATTAGAGTCAATCTTTTGAAGCAATGGCATCATAACCGTCTTTTGATGGTCTAAAATTTCCTGTGAAACTTTGAGGTTTTGCTGTGAGATTCTAATGTTTTGCTGACTCAAGGGAACCAATACATCCATGACCAAGGACTGAATTTGATTTGAAAGAGCTTCAATCTGTTTTGAAATTTTGGTGAGTTTATTGTCCAAATGCTCCAGTCCTTTAAAAACTTGTTCAAAAGATTTCGACATGGACTCACGAAACTTTTGTTCGGTTTCGTCAGGGGCTGAAAAAAGTGCAGCAATGAAGCCCACAACTGCTCCTACCGCTGTACCAATAGGCCCAACAACGCTGCCTCCTGCTGCGCCCGCTAGAACAGCGCGCCCAATGGCCACGCCTGCCTCGACTGCGGCTTTGGCGACGTTAACTCCTTTGGAAAACTGAAATTTTTCTTCGGCCGTCCATCGATGTGAATTAATTGTTCCGGCAGCGGCAACGGCTTTGAAAATTCCATTGGAAAATTCTTCAAACTGGGCCAAATCAGCAAGCCTTTGTTGAATTTCCAATTTGTCATTAACTACTTTTGATTTTGCTTCGGCCTGTGCTCGATTGAGTGAATCTTTGGCTGTCGTATTCAATTGAACGTTAAGGTCGAGAATATTTCTAGATTCTTCTAAATTAGAACGAACTAGCATTTCGGCTGCCTTAAGTTTTTCTTCCCACTCGGCAGCTTTTGTCTGATCGGATTTTTTTAAATCCTCAATGGCTTTTCGAGCTTCTTTCAGTCCGTCCACAACTTCTTGCCGAAAGGCCGCTTCGAAATGCTTGGGAATAGATTCTTGGGCGGCTTTAATTTTTTCCGTAATTTCAAGTCTTCGCTGGGTATCAGCGTCTCCAAGGCGGTAAAATTCAACGGCCACATCAAAAACTTTTCCTAAATCGAGCGGACTTCCTGTGGCCTCGGTGGTTAGATCCAAAGCGTTGCTTACGAGTTCGTTGTTTTTAACTTTTTTTAAAAAATCAACACTGCTTTCATTTGGGAGCAACCAACTCACGCGTCCAGAAATTTCTGAGGCCGACATTCCAAGATTTTTGTGAGCGTAGTCGAGCGTTTTTGGAAGATCGAAATTGGAAACTGTTTGTTGGTATTCTTGATAGGTCTGATGATCGACAACTAATTTGCCATCAAAAACGCCCATCGTCGGTGTTCCCAAAAAAGCTCTTTTTACGGCAGCAGGTTCATTAAGAACAGAAACAATTGAAGCCCCTTGACCCGCAAGATGATAATCCACAACCATTTTTTTCAGCTCTAGGGAATACGAAGGACTCGTTTCAGCGAACGACTTTCCAATGCTTACCTGAGTGTTTGTAGCTACACCTGATTCTCCAAGGTTTTGAGACCGCGAAGGCTCTGCTAAAAATATATTTAAAACAAAAATTAAATTTAATGCTCCTGCAAAAGACCGACAGGCGAGACTATGATTTGATTGTTGGGATGGTTGAAGGGATTTTTTCATAAATATTTTAGCGGTTTCCTGGCGCGGGTGTAAGGGTTATTTTTTTGGGCCAGGAGTTGATATAAGAGAGCAGTGGGTAAGTAAACTCTTTTCGATTTTAAGCCTTCATCTATCCGAAACTAAACAAAAATCCCTTAGGCGCCAGTGTTCGTGGCCTTAAGAGAAATTTCTCTAGGGATTCGCGGGAGTTTTATCGCGGGGCTTGAAAATTATTTTCAAAAATTTTCTTTTGCCAGCTTTAATAAGAGCTTCTGGCACCCCATCAATAATAAATGCGGTGTCTACAATTTTATTTCCATTCACAGTAACGCCACCCTGGGCAATGAGTCTGCGAGCTTCACTGAGTGAAGAAACAACTTCGTTTTCGGCAAGCACCTTGGACAACCCAATTTGTGCGACAGTCAGCGAAATTGTGGGAATATCTGAGGGAACTTGTTTGCGCGAAAACACGGCGTCAAATTCGGCAGTGGCCTCGTCTGCAGCCGTCGATCCATGAAAGCGGTCAACGATTTCATAGGCCAGCTGTACCTTGGCTTCCTTAGGGTGCAGGGTTTTAATTTTTTCTAAATCGTGATCGGTCAGCAAAAAATAATAGCGCTGCATGAGGCTATCGCTAATGCTCATGATTTTTCCAAAAATTTCTTTTGGAGTTTCGTTAATTCCAATCGAGTTACCTAAGGACTTACTCATTTTGGTGACACCATCGGTGCCCTCTAAAAGGGGAAGAAGCATGGCCACCTGAGGTTCTTGGCCAGCGGCTTTTTGAAATTCACGTCCTAAAAGAACGTTGAATGTTTGATCAGTACCACCAAGTTCAACATCGGCCCTCAGTTGTACCGAATCAAAGGCCTGCAAAATAGGATACAAAAATTCGTGCAAGGCAATCGGGTGTTGTGAGGCATAGCGTTTTGCAAAGTCCTCACGCTCTAAAAGACGAGCCACCGTGATTTGGCTAGCCAGGCGAATGACATCTTGAATTTTAAGTCCATCATTCCACTGTGAATTAAAAACAATCTGGGTTTTTGAGGGATTCAGAATTTTTAAAACCTGATCAGAATAAGTTTTGGTATTTTTTTGAACTTCTTCTTTTGAAAGCTGCTTTCGGGTTTCGCTCTTGCCGCTGGGATCGCCAATCTGCGCTGTAAAATCACCAATCAAAAATAAAACCTGATGGCCCAAATCCTGAAAGGCCTTGAGCTTATTTAAAACCACAGTGTGGCCTAGGTGAATATCAGGGGCCGAGGGATCAACTCCGAGTTTCACCCGAAGTGGCTTACCGGTTGAGAGACTTTTTTCAAGTTTCGCAACAAATTCAATTTCAGGAATGACATCCGAAATTCCGCGCTTAAGAATTTGCAGCTGTTCACGGGCTTGCTCTTTAACTTTAGGGTCTATATTTTTAGGGTCAAAAACAGGAGCTTCGGTCTTAGGATTTTCAGGGGGGACCGATTCGTTTTTGGATTTTGAATCACTCATAAATTGGCTTTGAGCTTTTAGATTCTAGGGGTGAGTCTCGGGCCGATTCAACTCAATTCTCACACGTTCTATTTTTATTGCCCGGCCCGATTCGGGATTGGCCTCGACAATGGCCCCGCAAAGCCAGGGATCGCCCGAGGCAGTTTCAAATTTTCTTCCACGTCGCGTCAGAAATTTCTCAACAATGATTTCTTTCTTTACGCCTATGACGGAATCATAGGGCCCCGTCATGCCGGCATCAGTTAAAAAAGCCGTGCCGCCGGGTAAAATTCTTTCATCCCCCGTTTGGACATGGGTGTGGGTGCCAATCACGGCTGTAGCTCGCCCATCAAAATGCGCTCCCATGGCCACTTTCTCACTCGTAGCCTCGGCGTGTATATCCACAAAAACAAAGGGAGTGATTTTAGAAATTTCGGCAAAAATTCTATCAGCCGCCTGAAAGGGGCAATCAAGGGCTTCCATAAAGGTGCGCCCCATGACATTAATCACTCCTAGTTTTTTTCCGCTTGAAGTGGTGTGAATCACCCAACCCTTGCCGGCATTTGTGCTTGGGTAATTGGCTGGTCTTAGGCAATCGGTTTCGTTTTGAAAAACAGGTAGGCCTTCTTTTTTGTCAAATGAATGATTGCCGCCCGTTTGAATATCAACACCCGCTTGTGAAATTTCAAGATAGGTTTCAGGGGTTACGCCCCAACCTCCGGCCATGTTTTCATTATTAGCGATAACAATATCCAAAGAATATTTGGCTCGCAGTTTGGGAACAAATTGCTTCACCATTTTGCGGCCCGGTTCGCCAACAATGTCGCCGATAAATAAAAATTTCACTTTCAATACTTTCTATTTAGCCAGCGATGTGGCTCGGGTTTCGCGAATGACGGTAACTTTAATTTGTCCGGGGTAAGTCATGTCAGATTCAATCTGTTTTGCGATATCTCGACTGAGCATAATGGCCTGCTCGTCAGTAACCCTGCTATTTTCAACAAGAACGCGCAACTCGCGTCCCGCAGCAATTGCAAAGCTTCTTTCGACTCCGGGAAAATTATTTGCAATGCGCTCAAGGTCGGTGAGTCTTCGAATATAATTATCGAGTTGCTCACGACGTGCACCAGGTCGTGCTCCCGAAATGGCATCTGCTCCAATAACTAGAAAATCAAGCCAGGCTTGGGGTTTGACGTCTTCATGGTGGGCACGAACGGCATAAACGATATCTTCGGCTTCGCCATATTTTGCACACAAGTCAGCGCCAATAACAGCGTGTGAGCCATCAAGTTCGTGTGTGAGAGCCTTGCCAATATCGTGCAAAAGTCCTGCGCGTTTAGCTTTTTTAATATCAAGGCCCAATTCAGCGGCCATGAGACCACACAAGTGGCCTACTTCTATGACGTGGTAATACTGGTTTTGTGTATAGCTATATCGAAACTGCAATTGGCCAATAACTTTTACAAGTTCCGGATGCATCGAAACTATTCCCAATTCCAAAATGGCTCTTTCACCAGCTTCTTTAATTTGGGTATTTACGTTTTGAGTGGTTTTATCAACGAGCTCTTCAATTCGACCGGGATGAATACGCCCGTCTGAAATCAGAGTTTCAAGAACGATTTTGCCTATGTGGCGGCGAACGGGATCAAAACAACTCACAACCACTGTTTCGGGAGTGTCATCGACAATAAGATCACAACCGGTGGCAGCTTCGAGGGCTCGAATATTTCGACCCTCTCGGCCAATCAGCCTGCCCTTCATTTCATCATTGGGTAAACTCACAATCGAAGTTGTTCGTTCGGGAATATACTCAGAAGAGTAACGAGAAATTGCTATCGAGATAATGCGTTTGGCGGCTTTCTCGGCATCTTCGCGAGCTTGTTCTTCAATAAGTTTTACGCGTTTTGCTGATAAAATTTTTGCGTCTTCTTCGATAGTTTTAAACAAAACTTCACGCGCTTCTTTTTCGGTCATTGCGGCAACTTTTTCGAGTTGCGATGTAATCTCGGTTAAATTTTTTCGGTAATGCTCTTCGGCTTGGGCTGCGGCCCGGGCGAGGCGTTCATGTTCGGCAGTAGCAGCTCCCGCTTTTTGTGCAGCGGCATCAGCCTTTTCGCGCGACTCCTGCGCCATCCGACGTTCTTCGACAAGATTTTTTTCTATGTCGCGGGCTTTTTGCTCGAGTCTTCGTGATTCATCAGCTTTTTGCTGAACGGATTGTTCGAATTTTCTGCGGGCTTGTTCTACGGCCTCGCGCGCTTTGCGCTCAGAATCTTTGACAACATCGTCAGCTTTGCGTTTTGCATCTCGAGTGATTGCATCGGCGCGCTCGCGAGCGGTTTTCTGAATTTGAGCCTGTTGCATCCTTAAAATTGCAATTCCTAATCCTAAGCCTCCGATTAAACCTAAAAGTACCCATCCTAAAGTGACTAACATAAATTCTGACTCCTTAAATAAAAGTTGTTCGCGAGAATTGAATTGACCCGTACATCGTGAGGTTGAACCCAGGAATCTGGGAGCCCCTTGATAACAGCGTCAGAGTGAATAACCGCGCAGCACCAAAAATCTCGCTTTTGGGTGTCGAGCGCATTTGAAAAAAAGTTTGAAAAATAAGTGTCGTAATGTCCCCGACCGCGTCCGAGTCGTTGTCCGCTCAAATCAACGAGAGAAGCTGGCACTAAAAAAATCTGGGGTTTGCAAAGGGGAGCCTCAGCCGGCGCCGATTGAATTCCAAAACTCCCTTGGGGAACACATTGGTTAAGTGTGCAAACCGCAAACTCCAGTTTTTCGTTAGAATTTAAACGGGGAAAAGCACATTGAATTTTTTCGAAATTTAAAAAACTCTCGAGTTCAGCAAAAAATTCCAGTGAAACTTCGTCCCATTGGGGGTTGGAAAAAAAGAGCCCAATTACTTTCGGAAACAGATTAATTTTCGAAACTAAATCTTTTTTGAAACTTTCAAGACTTTGAGTATCGGGTTTCCATCCTTTGGCGTTTTGGGCCAAACGTTCCCTCGCCCAGGCTCGAGATTCTTGACGAAGCCAGGGCCTAAACTCCTTAAGAGTTGGAATCTGAGAATATTGGCTGAGATAGCCTTGCACACGTCCCCCTATAGGAGCCGCGCTTTGTAGAGACTTCATTTTTCATTCAGGGGTGCGTGGCAGGTGGCTACGCGCCCGGGTCCAATTCAATTAAAGTTAACGAGTCTGTTTCGTTTTTTGGGAAGCCGGCTTACTCGCTAGCTCCCGAGAAAGGCGCGCCTCGACTCGACTCAAAAGGCGCTCCCCATTCTCGACGACCCGCTTTTTGAGAAACCGCAATTTTTCACGTTCTCGAATGAGGTCCTCGGCCAAATTAAAGGCAACAAGAACCATGAGCTGGTGGGCCGTCATCCCCCGCTCAAGTCGGTCGGCGAATTCATCAAACCGACCTTCCACAAGGTCTCGTACAAGCTTTAAATTTGAAGGCGTAGCATCCGTACGAACCTTCACACGAACTCCGCCAAGAGAAATTTCAGTTTGTTTGGGCGAACCACGCGTCCAGTAGCGCGCTTCAGTTTCTGAGCGCTTCGGGCGACCTGTGGTTTTGGAGTTATCTCGACCTGCTTGCATAAGACTTTTTTGATTATGCCACACAAAGGGGGTTTTTACTTTAGATTTTGCCTGTTGACGCGAGGCGTGAAAGTAACTATCCCAGTGCAGTCTTACCGCGCATGAAATTAAGAATCTTAGGCCTTTATTTGTTTTTGGGAGTTTTTTGTCCAAAAGCTGTGTTGGCCGGTCAAAACGAATGTTATCGGGATGGGTTGTTGGTTTTACGACGGCCCAAAGTTGCTTGGCCGCTTAAAACTTTAAAAAGCCTTTCCCACTTAGTCGCTCCTCGCAGCTTGTTAGTCGCTGCCTTGCCCTTTCCGGCCCCTGAAGGTTTAAAAAATTGGGCAAACCCCAATCGCCTCAAGTTTCAAACCCCCTGGATTCAGAACACTCAAAAATGGATTTCACGGGTTTATAAAGTAGGGGCCTGGACGTCTTTAGGTGGCGTTGCCCTTTTGGCGACCGAAATTTCGAGGGGTTCGAGTCTAACCGTCGAGGAATATCTCGATCAAAAAACAAGGTCACTGGCTGAAGACGAAATCCAACTTATTTTGAATCCAACTTTAGTTCCTCACATCGCCATCAGAATTGGCAACGAAGTTTTCAATTTCGGAGCCGACGGATTTTCAATTCAAAGCCTTGAACTTCATTTCTTAGAGCGCCCCTTGCGCAGGCAAATGCAAACAAACGAGCCTCTTTGGAGTAAAGACACCGATTTGATTTTCTCAGACTCACGGCAAATTGTTACCCTAAAACTTGATTCAGCTCGGGTTAAAAAACTTCGCACACGTTTGAGTAATTTCTCCTATCAATCTTGGGCGAACTGGCCTTTGATTCACGATTGTGTGACACTGGTTTCAAAGTTTTTATCTGAGGTCGGTGTAAAAATTCCTTGGGTTTTGGATTCTTCGCCCTCCCAAGTTTTTATGCAGTTTGCAGCTCAGAAAGTTTTGCAAGATCGAGTGGGCATCGGGTCTGAGAGTTTTAGAATTACTGAAATCGGCCAAATTTTTATTGAAAATAAAGAAAACCGAGAACTTCAGACAGCTCAAAATCTTTTGTTCAATACCTGGGAATCTAAGTTTATGTTTTGGACTTGGATTTATTCTAAGGGTCTAGGTCGCTTAACATTTGAACTCGCAAAACCTGGTACCGAGTCTCGCATATATTGGAATCCCGAAATTTTTGCCACCCTCAATGAAAGTATTTTAGCTCTTTCAGAAAAAAAATTAGAGGTCGAACTCGGCAGCTTGTGGATCGATTTTTTAATTGTTGAATCAGAGAATTTAAAAACCACTAACTTTGATCTCAAATTCAAAATTGAAGAACTCTCACTGCGGTATCAAAAAATTATTGCCTCTGAGGACAGGGATTTCGTTGATCGTCAAATGGCGCAGTTCAATTTAACCCGCATCAGTAAAATTAAATTTAACTAACTGATTTAATTTTCTAACCCGAAAAGGGCTTTTGAGAATTCCTCGGCATCAAAGGGCACAAAGTCTTCTGCTGTTTCACCAAGGCCAAGGCGTCGAATGGGCAGTTGGGTTTTTCGGGCGACGGCAACTACAGCTCCGCCGCGGGCTGTGCCGTCAAGTTTTGTAAGAATCAAACCGGTAACACCTACGGCCGCCAAAAACTGATCTGCTTGGGAAACCATATTTTGCCCAGTGTGGGCATCAAGCACTAAAAGAGTTTCGTGGGGCGCGGTAGGCTGGGCCTTTTGCATGACCCTGCGATTTTTTTGGAGGGCCTCCATAAGTTGATTTTGATTATGCAAGCGACCAGCGCTATCGCACAAAACAAAATCCATTTTGCGAGCCACTCCAGCTCGGATTGAATCAAACAAAACAGATGAAGAATCGGCCCCGGCCTGGCCTTTTACGATGTCGACGCCCAAGCGCTGTGCCCAAACTTCAAGTTGTTCCCCCGCGGCGGCCCGAAAAGTGTCGCCGGCTCCTAACAAAACTGAAAAGCCCCGAGTTTTGAGTTCCTGGGTGAGTTTGGCAATGCTTGTGGTTTTTCCAACACCGTTCACTCCAACAAACCAAATTACGACGGGTTCAGAGGGATTTAAATTTTTATGTTTTAAAAGCCAGTAAAGAGCATCGGGCTTTGAGTCTGAAGTAACACTTTGCGAGAGTGCGCCATTGAGAGCCGGTTGTATCCAAGGACGAATGACCGAGGCTAAATGATTTTTAGCTACCAGCAATCTTTTCTCGGGATTTAGAGTTGAAAGATTGGTCCAATCGAGTGCTTTAAGAGCTTCTTGTGTGTTGGCGACACCTAAATCACTCACCAAACAGGCTTCTTCCAGGGCCTCTTTAAATTTTTCGGTTTCTTTTGAACCACCAAGTTTTAAAAAAGTATCTCGACTGCGTTGAAGGGCACCCCACCACCGAGACAATTTTTTATCAGGGGTTTTTTCAAAGCCGATCGAATCAGCTGTTTGTTTAGTCGAGTTCACGGACGAATTTACATCGGACTTTTGAGAGTTCTTCTGCGCACGTCTTAGAATCCAAGAGATGCCTATTCCCCCAAAAACTGCCGCTGCAGCAATTGCCATTAAGGTGACTGAATCCATTGGGGGCCAACACAATCGGTCAGGAGAATAATGTCAAAAGTTAAAGGTCAAAGAATATGGAGATTTTTTGGGCCTTGATAAAATGAATCTCCGAACAGAATTTCTTGTTGTCCAAAGGGACCCTGGATAACAAGTACAAATTCTTTGTTGTTAATGGGATTAAACCCACTCGGTAAAACATCTTTGACCTCGCCTAGGAAGATTTCGTTAAGGTAAACTCCAGCGCTATCTTTTTTTCTAAGCTGTCGATGCCAGGTTCCCAACACGAGTTTGCCTTTGAAAAAATCGCGAGGTGAACTTTCGCCAAAGTCATATTGGGGTCGGGGTGTGTTGTTTGTAACTGCGATTTTTTTCCAGTTGTGTCCACGCCCCCGTTCAATTCTGAGGGCGCTGTCAAACCGAGCAGCAAACCCGAGGACGGCTTCAGTTTGTTCGGCTTCAAATTGCTGGAAGATAAAGTAAAATTTTTGAAATCGACTTGTCGGAATACTGTGGCTTGCAAAACTGTCCAGCGCAGAAATTCCCGTTTTTGACTGAGAGGGAAGGGGCAAAAGTGCAAAAAGCGGACTCATTTTGCTGAGTAAAAATTCTTCTTGAATAGGGGTGCCAAAAACCGTTTCTCCAGTAGGTCTTTCGAGCGTAATTCTGAAATCGTGGGGTTCAGCGTCTGGAAATCCCTCGGTGTGACGAAATCCTTCGATTTTCACAACTTTTCCAGAAAGGATGCGACTTGAAATATCTATGCCCTGATTTCCTGTCGCACTTGTGTAAACAAAAGATATGTATCGTTTCCTCAAAGTCTGCAAGGTTACCTCGTCGAGGTGTTTGGATGGGACAAGTTCAACCCAACCCCAGGGTTCATTGACCTCACGGGTGGCTTCAATGGATTCGGAGAGTGCCTGTCCTAGAATGTTTTTCGCTCTAGTGGCTCTCCCTAACTCAAAGGATCGGTGTTGTTTGGGTGGAAGTTCGACTTTTCGAATATATTCAAACTCAACGATGGATCTCAATGTTTGGGGAATAGGGGCTTCAAATATTCGAGTCAGGAGTCCAAAACAAATAGGATCAAAACTGGTTTTGAAGGGTAAGGTTTTTTGTTTGGGTTTTCTTGGTTCTTCTCCGATGAGATTGGCCATCGATGTCGCGGGCAAAGTTAGGAGTATTGCCAAACAAAAACTGGCCCAAATATTTGTTTTCACAGAAACCTTGGCTCCGTTCATTGTAGGGGTGGTCTCTATTGTGGGTAATGCAAGGTGTCAATTTCAAAGTCGAGTGCTTAAAGTTTAGACGACCTAAACTCAATGGAATTTAGTTAACTACCTGTAATCAAATGCTATTTACAAGATCTTAAAGATGGCATGCCTTATGCAACTAACTAGGTGGAAGGTAGGTAATTTTTATGGGCTCAATTGATTTTAGGTTTGCTCTTTTTTTAGTGGTCGCTTTTGGATTGGGTTCGGGTCTTGCCTATTTCTCAATGAAACCCCAGAAGTTTGCAGATTTGGTGCAAAGTCCAATTCTAAGTAGTCTCTCAACTCAAGGATCTGCTGAAATTGAATCTGATATAGGAGCCTCTGACGAATCAAGTTCAAAGGTGAGTAAAAAAGCAAAGAAAAAACTTAGTACGGAAATGTCTGCTGAAAACGAAGATGGTGCAAAAAGTAAAAGTCGGAAAGACGTTGGTGAGAAATCGATTCAAAAAACGGGATCAGAAAAAGCCCAAAATAATCGCGTTTCAGAAAAACAAAACCTTGTAAGTGATGAAGAGGCCCGGGCTCTGTTTCGTGATCTGGGTATTGGTGCCGATGACCTTGGCGGAGCAGGCCGCGGAGACCTTAAGAGCTTTAAAGATTTTTCTGAAGAAAAAGAAGGCGAGCACTCTGGAATCAACTCAAGCCTAGCCACAAGAACCTTCGAAGAATCCGCAATCAACAAATAGGCAAAAAAGCGCACGAACACCGTTGGGCTCGAGCACCCGGGTGTCCGAGCAAACGGTGTTCATGCGCCTGGAGCAAGATTTTTCGGCGTATTTCAAGACTAACAGTCAGGGGCGACGTATTTTTTCACTCTCCGCCCGCGGCATTTTTCCCGCAAGGAATGGAGTGTACGAAGAGTACTCGACTGACTGAGGACAAAAATGACGCGTGCGGAGAGTGGAAAAGGACTAGCCCCTAAGCTAAATGGAGTTTTGTTGGGCTTACTTGCCATACAACCGCACTTAAATCTTTTTCGGCCTTCTGACTTTTAAGAAAGTCTTCGGCCTCGATCAAAAGGGCATTTAAATCGTCAACCAAAGTGTTTGTGGGGCTTAGTGTGTTTTTCTTTTTGGAACTCTCTAGATTTTTCCAAAGGAGTTTTTCGTATTCTGAAAAACTTTCAGTCTGCGCCCATCCTGGACTTAAAAAAGCCAGGCGCGCCCCGGGACTCAAAGTAAAATCAAAATTCCACGCAAACTTTGGAGCTTCTGCTGTTGTTTGTGGAGCCAACAATTTATCTTGATCCTTTGATGCCTGCACACCTCTTAAGTCGGTCCATTCCCAGCTGCCAAATCCTGTGGCGGGTGTGGGTCTACGTATCAAAAAGGGGGCAAAGCCCACACTGCGTCCTTCCCACTTAAGGGAATGGTGATTGAGGCGAGCAACAAGCAGGCGCACGCGCCCTTTTTTTCGGGCTCCTTCAAGCGAGGCCAACAGGGAGTTAAAAAATTCTTCAGGGCCTAGGGGACTTCCGCGATTCACAGTAAACTCGCTTTGTAATTTAATGAGCGTTTGAATGAGTAGCGAACTCATTCCAAAAGTTTCACTCCAACTGCCAACAAACCAAGATTCACGAGGATGGGGGCCTTTGGGTGTTAAAAAATCAAAGCCCTCGCACGAAAGATCTTGAGCGCTGATATACCTAGCGAGACATTCGATTCCAGGTACTTTTTCGAGTCGATTAGGATGCAATAATTTTTGAAGTTCTTTGGCAATGTGAAGCTCTTCAGAACTGCTTTCAAGTAAACTTTTTAAATGAGTTTCAAGTTTGGAGAGTTTGGCCTTAAAGGCCTCCAGTGAAAATCCGTCTGAAGAGTCGCGTGTGCTCACGCATTGATCATATCAACCAAGTGTAGTGATTCATACAGATCTTTCCAATTGGCGAAGAGATTTTGAAGGCCATTGAGGAGCGACGACGCGGCGCTAGTCTTGCACTAACGCAAGGAGGAGCGACGAAAAGGGCCTTCAAAAGATCGAGCCCAGTGGAAAGATATGTGTGAATCACTACACTCGGGCTAAACTGCAAATGCGGTGATCCCTTCACAGAGAATGTCTGATTTTTCCCACGAAAAAAATTCACCCTTAGTTTTGAATTCACTTAAATATAGGCGAATGCGGCTCCGCTCGATGGGGTCGACACTACAAACTGAAATAATAATCGTGCACTCAGGCTGAAGTCGCTTAATGTGGCTAGCCGTGGCACAAATTTCTTTTTGAAGCTCGACTAAATTGTTTGAGTGAATTTGCGCCCAGGGCGCCGAAATGAGGTCTGGACGACTCGCCCAAGTCCCCGAACCCGAGCAAGGTAAATCCAGCAGAATGAGGTCCCATTTTTGATTCAAATATTTTCGGCCTATCTCTGAATCTTTTAAGGCCTGCAAACGAACATCAAGGAGTTCACAATCCACTTGAGTTCTACTTACCGAAGTGTTCAAAAAGGCCGAAGCTTTCTTAAGGTTTTGTTCGAGGCGCTCAAGTCGCGAAGACTTAAGTTCGGTAGCCAAAATGAAGTTGTCCGATAAATGATTTTTAGTTTTAAGTAACGAAAGCAATCCAATCGTTTTTCCGCCAGGGGCTGCACACATATCCCAAATTTTTTGTTTGGGTTTTAGAAAATTTTCGTCCACCCACTGGCAAAAAAGCCATGAGCCTAAGTCGACTGCGAAGGCCGCTGACCTTTTAAAAAAATCTGAGGGTTCGAGCTTTTCAAATTCGCCTTTTTCAAGGTCCAGGGCTGAGATTCCAGGCGGCGGCCTCTGGGCAATTTGTCGCCCGCTTCTGAAAACAAGCTCGGGGTGCTTGCTCCAGCGATTCAAACTTTCTGTGGATAAAAACTGTTCGGGGTTTTTTTGCAGAACCTGCCGCAGTTCGTCTCGTTCGCGGGCCAATTGCCTGTAAAATGCATTGGCGAGTGTGGCTACCTCTTTCCCAAAAGCAGATTTATGGGCTTCCACGCATTCATTCACTAAAGCAGGCAAGGGGGTGTTGTCTCGGGTTAAAACGAGGGCAAAGCCTGCTCTAAATAAGTCTAATTGAGGCGGGGGTTTGAGTTTTTTGTTGCCAAAAAATTTTTCCCAAAATTTTTCAAAGGGCACGCCATAGCGGTAGCCCATAAAAATAATATCCAAATCGGCATCGGTGACTTTAGCCAACATGCGGGCTTCGTCGAGCAAATCGTCGAGACTTATGTTTACGGCCCTTCGACCTCGAAGTTTTCGGTGCTCAGGAAAAAAGGGAAGTGCCGAAACAAGTGACTTTGCAAGTTGACTCATGAGCTAATTTCTTTTTTTTGCCCATTGCTCAAGTTGGCCTTCGCAATCCTTTGTGGTTGATCGCAAAATAACTTTTCTAGATAGGGGAGAAAGTTTTTTAGCCTCAGTAGGAGAATCCATCGTCCAGCTTAGGTGGCAATCAACCCAAAGGGGTAGAGGGGCTGTTAGTGCCAAGGCGTCGGGTCGCCCAGGTAATCCCTTCGGAGCTCCTGCCTTAAGTGCTACCAGCCAAGCCTGCCAACTCCCGGTCGGTGGAGTTTGTTCAGATCGAACCTCAAAATTTACAAAAAGGAAAAACGCGAAAATAAAAAAGACGGTTTTCAAAACAACCTTTAAACTTCATCGTCAATTGCTGACGATGAAACACTAGGTTTGGTTACAAGCTGGGGAGTCCACGGAGTGTTTTGAATGCCCGGATTTGTAGCGGTCCCCGGAGTTCCGGTGGTCACAAGAACGGCGGTTGGCCCGGCACTCGTGCCTGACATCGTGGGAGAACTTGTCGTCGAAGCAAGGGGCTGATTTGTTTTGGGGCCAGATTGAAAGCCTTGAATAGCTCTTTCAAGTTTTCTGTTCACACGCCTTAAGCGAATATTTTTTGTTTCTAAAATAACCAACTGCAAAATAAAAAATGCCGCAGAAAAAAGTCCGCCTAAAATAAAACTTCCTAAAAGCACAACCCATTTAGGATACTCGGGCGTAGAGTAATGAAACAAAGTTACGGTTAATCGATCCTGATTTTGCCCCGAGAGTGAGGCAAATATAGCGATCAAAGAGAGGGTGAAAAAAGCCCAAAAGGCGAGTTTAAAAACTTGCATTGAAACTACATTCTAAAATCACACAAGCCTGCTTGCAAAGCCAACAAATTGTGGATTTAGCTCTGCGTAAATTCGACCATTATGAGTGGGCAAAGCTTTGGTATCTGCCAACAGGGGCATAAAATTGGTGTCACCATCCCACCTTGGCAAGACATGCCAGTGCAGATGTTGGGGAATCCCAGCCCCGGCCGTGGCCCCTACATTCATACCCAAATTAAAGGCCCGAGGTTTTAAAACTTCAGTCAAAATTTGCATACAGAGCCTTTGGGCCGAGGCGCATTTGAGCCAAATTTTGGGATCCAGTTGACCAGGGTCACTTTCATGGGCCCGCGGAAGTACTAGCAAATGTCCGGGATTATAAGGATATTTATTCATGACAACAAAAATTTCGTCGTCCTTAAACAAAACTAAATTGGCTTCGCTAGGAACTTCCTTTGGAACTTGGCAAAAGGGGCAGCCTTCAGGTCGCTTGCCCTTTACGTAATCAAGTCGCCAGGGTGCCCACAAAAAATCGATTTTCACAGGTGGTCTACTTTCTCCAAATACCTTCACTTAAAAAAAAGCTCGGTAAAAAATAGGGGACCCCGGGCTTTAAATGCAGCGAGGCTCCACCGGGTAAAAAGGAACCCAAAGTTTTAATTCCGGCGGCCCCTATGGCCGATTTAAGTGTGCCGGCCGAAACCTGAGCGCTTTCTTCGGCCCCTTCGCCGGGTTCAGAACCCTCCGAGCTATCCCACGGAAAACTTGGGCCTCCAAAAATAGAGCCCCAGGGATTTCGGTGAATTGATTCTCTAATGATCTCAGGCTCGCCTTCTATCCCAGCCAGCTGCGCCGCAAGTTCGATAGCCTGTTTTTCGCCGCCGAGTTGGTCTACAAAGCCGTACTCTTTGCCTTGCTCTCCTGTAAAAATCCTGCCGTCAGCGTATTTTTCAATTTGTTCATTTGAGAGTCCGCGGTCAGCTTGGACGGTTTTTCTAAACTGGGTATGGACTCCATCGAGCAAATCCTGAAATAATTTTTTTTCTTCATCTTTCATGGGGCGAGTTTCGCTGCCCATGTCTTTATATTTTCCGGCCTTCAAAACCTGAGGTTCAACCTTTGCCCAATTGTAAAGCCCCTGCAAATTCACCAGTTGCATGATCACACCGATAGAGCCTGTGAGCGAGCCGGGGTTTGCTACAATTTTTTCGCATGCGGCTGCGATGTAATATCCGCCGCTAGCGGCAATATCGCCCAGGGAGCAAATAACTTTTTTAGAATGTTTGGTTTTGAGTTCTACAACGGCATCATGAATTTCTTGTGAGGGGCCAACGGCTCCGCCGGGTGAGTCGATGCGAATGACAATCGCTTTGACGTCCTCTCGTTTGCCAAGTTCGTCGAATCTTTTTAGCAGAGGCCGCGATTTAAAAATCACTCCTCGCACGTCTACAATGGCGAGATTTCCTGAATCTGGAAAATACTCAACATTTTCGCCTGCGCCCCGGTTAAAGAGTTTTCCGGCTGAAAATTTAAAACCCGAACCTTCTTCTGAACCTGATTTAAAACTCCTCACTGCAAAAAAACTGACCATTGCAATGCTTACAAAAACCAGGGCGACTCCACTCATGAGGGCTACAATTACAAAGCGTTTACCTGGGCTGCTGCTCGGGGAAGTATTCATATTTTTCCGATGATAGGGCTAATGGAGCCCGTTTTGCAAAAGGCTGAGGACTAAATCGCAAAAAAATAAAGAAGGCGAGGTCTCCTTACGGAAACCTCGCCTTCTTAAATAGAAACAAATTACTTAAACTTTATGATTCAGTAGGATTGTCAGTCTTGGTACCAAGTTGACCCAATTTTGCAGCCAAATCAGCATTCAAGACATTTCCGATACTGGGCTTGGTCGATGCCGAGTCCCTACGATAATTTTCGATATTTTCTCTTTCTTCACGACGCTTCATGGCCGTTACAGACAAGCTGATTTTGCGATCTTTAGGATCAATTTGTGTGATCTCGCAAACAATCTTGTCTCCAACTTTCACGATTTGCTCAGGATGAACAATGCGTTCTTCAGAAAGTTCCGATACGTGAATCATGCCCTCAAAGCCTTTTTCAATTTCAACAAAAGCTCCGAAGTTTGCAAGCTTCGTGATGGTTCCTTCAATACGAGTTCCAATGGGGAATCTCGCTGCTGAAGTTGCCCAGGGGTCACCTGAAAGCATTTTGATTGAAAGCGAAACGCGTTCATTTTCGCGATCAATCGACATCACCATAGCCTCAACCTCGCTACCTTTTTGGTACATTTGGCTGGGGTGTGAAACTTTTGAATCCCAAGAAAGATCTGAAATATGCACAAGGCCATCAATGCCTTCTTCAATTTCTACAAACACACCAAAGTCTGTGATGTTTTTAATGACACCTTTAACTCGGGTTCCGCGGGGATATTTATACTCGAGAGTGTCCCAAGGGTTGGCTTCAATTTGTTTGATTCCCAAGCTCATGCGACGGGTGTCTAAATCAATATCCAAAATCACAGCTTCAACTTCTTGGTCGACAGTTAAAACTTTTCGAGGATCTTTTACACGTTGAGTCCAGCTCATTTCAGAAACGTGAATGAGGCCTTCGATTCCGGGTTCAACCTCAATGAAGGCGCCGTAATCGGTAACACTCACAACCTTGCCTTTGACTCGGCTTCCAACTCCGTAACGGGCTTGAACATCTTGCCAAGGATCGGGCTGGGTCTGCTTGAGTCCCAACGAAACACGCTCTTTGTCAGAATCGATTTTCAAAACACGAACGTTAATTTCGCCACCAACTTGAATCACTTCACTAGGATGCTTAATGCGGCCCCAGCTCATGTCGGTGATGTGAAGAAGACCGTCAACACCGCCAAGATCCACAAATGCGCCGTAGTCAGTAATATTTTTTACTGTTCCGCGCACAATGGCCCCAACTTTAATTTGTTTCAAAGTTGAGCTCTTAAGTGAGTCTCTTTCGAGTTCAATGACGGCTCGACGCGAGAGAACAATGTTTCCGCGGCGTTTGTTAAATTTAATAACTTTGAACTTGAAGGTTTTTCCGATGAACTGATCCAGATTTTTAATGGGTCGAACATCAATTTGGCTGCCGGGTAAAAAGGCTTTTACGCCGATATCAACAGCGAGTCCGCCCTTAACGATACCTACCACGGTACCTTCAAGAATTTCATTTCGTTCGCAAGCTTCTGAGATTTCATCCCAGGCTCGCAGAACATCGGCCTTTTCTTTGGAAAGTGAAAGGAGGCCGTTTTTGGTTTCGCCTCGTTCAAGAAGGACAAAAACTTCGTCCCCAATTTGAACATCGGTTTTACCGTCTGGACCTTTAAATTCATTGAGAGGAACTTCGCCCTCAGACTTGTATCCGACATCAATGAGAACATTGTCTGAGCCCACAGATACAACTTTTCCAAGCACAACTTCACCCTCGGTAATATTTCGGGTGGCTGTGGATTGAGCAAACATTTGCTCAAAATTCATTCCATTTTCGGAATAATCAGGAGCATCGTCGTCGTCGTCTCGGAAAATTTTTGTGAAGAGTTGTTTGTCTTGGGGGGCGCCTTTGGCAGCACCCGGACCGGTTGATTTAGTTGAACTTTGCATGAACAGATTTAGGTTCCTCCTTGTAGTTTCAAGCTTAATGCCTCGAAACTTTAGGGAGCGAACCTAGGAGACGCAAGTGCTTAGAGTCAAATAAAAAGGGCCGCCTTATTTGGGCGGCCCTGTATCAAGAACCCTCTTCTTTTTAAGAAAGTGTCTAAAGCCTTCACGCTTTTGACTGACTCGCATGCAAAACGTACCTCCACGATTTAGGGTTTCCCTCCCTTGAACAACCCTTTTCTGAGAATGGAAACCTCAATTTTTGGGTTAGATGGTTGAAATGCAGTCCACAGGGGCTCGGATTGAGCCTCCACGACCTCGCTCGGCCCCGGGCCTGCTGAGGGTTGTTCACTTTTTGGTTTAACAAGGAGCGTCTCGGGCTGAATATTCCAAGCTTGAATAAAAGATTCGTTGAATTCTTCTCTTCTCAACGGCTTTGCCAGTAGGGGTATACCCCTGGGCATGATTTCTTTGAGATTGCGCTTCATGACTTCTGTTGCCATTCCAGAAATTGGAATGATTCGGATATGAGGGTAACGTTTTCTAAGGTTACGAATAAAATCCACTCCATTTAGGCGGGGAGTGAGTAAATCAATGATAGCCACTTTAACTTGCGAAAGATCTTTTTCTAAGAGTTCCCAGCCACTCTCATGGCTCGAAACTCTGAGTTCTTCTAAGGGCGCATCTCGAAGTCTTTTTTTCTCTGAATCCTTTGCGAAATTTCCAATGTACCGCTTAAGCAGTGCCGACATCAGAGATTCGTCCTCGACCACAAGGACATCGGCTTGCACCTGATCTAAATCAGGTTTTTTGACTAACTGTGTCATACCCCTTTATCCTATCCAACTTCTTGGTTAAGGGTGTGTTAAATTTAAGTCTTGGTGCTAACGGGGGGATTCAGGTCGTTGACATTATTAGATTTTTTAAAAATCCCAAAAAGCGAAGATTTCTCAAATTCATCGGATTTGAAACCTTCCAGCCTACCGACCCTAAACCGGGAGTTTAAAATTCTAATGGGATTAGTTTGCGAGAGTATCTCGATTTTTCGTCTCTACGATGCCGATCGCATTCGGGTTTCAATTGCCCCATCCCGAACCCAAAGTCGGTATGGTGTTTGGGCACAGGTCACTTCACTTGGCGAAGCTCAGCTCAATGAACTTTATTTGATGACCTTTTTTTTTCCACGCTTTTTTCTTTTGAATTCTCGGGAGAGAATGGAAACTCTAGTGCACGAACTTTATCACTTACATCCTCAATTCGATGGGCGGCTTCGAAAGTTTCCTCGTCCGCACATTTATCACGGACCCACTCCTAGCCAATTTCGAAGGCGCGTCACCGGACTCACTCAAGAAGCCTTAAATCACCTGCCGTCACTTAACTCGCATCCACTGATTTGCCAGGGCCCGGACTACTTTCGAAATCACAGCCAAAAATCGATAACTCGAAAAACGGCTGTTAGAACGTCTTCCAGAAAAAAAGGGAACTGGCTTCCCCTTTTGGTTTTTAGCTTTTTTTTAATTTCTCAGCTTTCCTGGGGGCAGAGTTCCGAGGCGTATAAACCTCCTTCGGTAGATGATTTTATTCCCAAGGGTACTGAGGCCCCTTTAAATTCCAGCAAAAATGAAACGCCTATTCCCCGCGATCCAACGGCGAAATTTTTTGCCTCACGCGATTCTAAACTATTTGCTCAGCCTTCTAAGTTTGCCGAGAGATTTGCAATTATCCAAAAGGGCGACGAAATCACTCCCCTTGCACTCAGCTCTGGAATGGGATGGACCCGCATACGTCTCCTGCTGACTGGAGAAGAAGGCTGGTATCCTAGCTCTTGGATCAGTCGCGAAAACCTAAAAACTGCAGAAGAATCAGGCCCTTTAAATTTTTCCGTTCATGTGGGCTGGGTCACTGGGGGCTACCAACTTGCAGCCGGCACCTCAGTTACTTTTGATCTGCTTCGAAGCAAGCTCATTTCTGAAAAAGGCCTTCAACTTGAAACTCTTGAGCGTTTTGAATTGGGACCAGAGTATTTTTTTTTGAATGTGAGTGACTACAATCGTCTCGACAGGCTCATTACCAGCCAGGCCTGGTCATTGGGACTGATGTTTCGTTATTCCTATCAATATCCCCAAACACCTCTCGTTTATGAAATTCTAGGATCTGGTTTGTATTATAAACAAGTCACAGTTGCACAGGGTATTTCAGACTCCGTTCTCATTAGCGAGGGTATCGATCCCGTTCGTACTCGGGTGGGTTTTTCAGCCGGATTCGGTGTTTCATATCAGATATCCAAATATTTTTATTTGGGAGGCCGGGTGCGTGCACTTTTGATTGGTGATTTTGTTTGGTGGCCACAGGGAGTTTTAGATGTGCGATTTTAGCCTAAGATTTTTTAGAATTAATTTTTTAATTTTGAGTTTGTCGGTTGCCGGGTGCTCATCAACTCCTGTCGATGAAAATTCGGAAACACCACCTGTTGACGAGGCGACAGATACCCGAGCCGATGAAGTTCAAGACATTGAAGATCCTCTTGCCGATTCCGCTACCGGCGCTGACCTTGGTCCGGAGGCGGGTGGACCTGATCCGGACGAAATTGAGGTCGTACTTAAAGAACCCGGACCTGATCCTGCAATGGTTGGTTTGCTTCGGTTTTTTTCGAGTCTCGACAGAGGCATTGTAGTTTTTGACATTGATTGGTCGAGTCCACTCACTCAGCAAAATCCGGGAATTGATTGCGAGCTCAGGCATTTGGGCAAAGGAACTTTTCAGTGCATTGTGGGTGCAAAAAATTTGAAAACGACTGTAAGAGTTGAGGAGGCGCGTGATTCCAATGATCCTAAGGCACGCAGGCTATCGCGAATCACTCTTGAAACCACTGAGCCCAATTCGACTGATCGTTTTAAAAAAGAGCTCGGCACATTGGGGTTTAGATTTTTAGATTCTAAGAATCGTCAAAAAATCGTTGTCGATTCGTTTGTTGCGTCAACCGGAGATACAAAAGCGGATGTCTTCACCTATGCCAGCAAAGGCCTTGTCACATTGTCACTAAAGCCTTCTGGACCTCTGCGAAAATCGGAGCCAAAATCACCCAGGCAATCGCGGGCATCTGGAGTAAAAAAAGTGGCAAAAAAAGCCAAAAAGTAATTTGGTCGGAAATTTTTTTGGCATTGAAGCGGAAGTTTTCGTAGTGAATCGGCAAAGTATCTTTAAAAATTTTTCCTAGCGGAAAACCCTGTTCGTAGGCCCGAACTAAGAGCGTCGTGTAGTATTCAAATTCATGTTCAAAGGGCCGAAGACTTTTTGAAAAATTGGGATCGCTGGCCTTTAAGGAATCCGTTTCTATGTTTAATGGCGAAGAGTTTTTTGTGGCTGTAGCGTAATACAAAATCCAGTTATTCAACGCCTTAGGGAAATTTATAAAAATTTCTGAATCGGTAGTAGCGATTTGAACGCTCTGAACAAGGCTTCTACCCGCGCTAATATGGACCTCAATTGTAGAAATCCAGTTTAAAAAATCGAGAAAGAAAAATTTTTTTTCGCCCCTAGCAATCAGTTTCATGGATACATAGAGTCCCAATAGGTTCAAAAAAATCGAGCAAGTTACCACTAGTGGGCTGGGCCTTAAGTCGGGTGGCAAAATAAAGGGCGATAAAAAAAGCCATACAAAACCAATGCCCGTAATTAAAAAAGATTGAATTTTTGGCAGACGCGTGCGTTCTAAAATTTCCTTGCGACCGTCATTTTCAAAGCTCAGATTTCGAATCCAGACCTCAAGTGTTGGCAGAATCTCACTTCCAGACTGGCTCAAAACGGATAGGATTTTTTTGAGTCTAAGTTTTTCGCGACCCTTGAGTCCGCGAGGCCGTCGAATTTGGTCCAGGCCATGGTAAAAGGTATTGCCACACGAAATGTTCAAATGAAGTTGCCTGAGAAAAGACACTATTTGATCCATAAAAATTCTCTTACCCGGCGACGAATATTTCCCTCTCCGCCACGCTCTAAAAAAATGACCGCGTCCCATCCCCAGTTTGAGGAATCTAAATGTGGCATTTGAGCCAGAGCCGTGAATCGTTTTAAACCTTCGCCTGCGCTTCCCGCGTGTAAGGTAGAAAGGATTCCTGAATGCCCCGTGAAAAGTGCCTGAGCGATGGCAGAGGCTTCTGACCCTCGACATTCCCCAAGTATGAGGCGATCGGGGCGCATTCTTAAAGATTCAATGACCAGGTGACCCAGATTCCAAAAGGCTCCGGGTCTTGAGCCAAAGCGCTGGGTTCGACAAATAAGATGCGAAAGAAGGGGCCTTTCTAAAAAAAGCTCCGGGCTGTCTTCAAGAATTACGATGCGATGATAAATGGGGGACAAGGCCAAGAGAGCCTTCAAAAAACTTGTTTTACCGCTGCCAGTGCTGCCACAAATCAAAAAATTCTTTTTTTTTGCGTAAAAATCTGTCACCAAATGTTTTGTGTTTGCCTCGGGCCAATCAAAATCATCAAGTTTAAAATCGCGGCTTAAATTCAAGCGCCTCAACGATATTTCCGTTCCCAAAACGCTTAGCGGCGACACAATTAAGTGGGCCCGAAAGCGATGTGTAGCATCAAAATCAAAAAATGAATCGAGCGCAGGAATATTTAGCCCCATTTGGGCCGAAACATTTTCTGCAATTTTTCGGGCCAGAGAATCAAGATCGATTTCAGAAAACGGCGACAATTCGGAAAGGGTTTTCCATCGGCCTCGTGAGAAAGTTGAAACTCCCTTCGCAGAAAAATGAAAATCTTCAATTTCTGTGTTTTGAAACAGGCCTGTAAGAATATTTTGGGTTTCGGGGTTCATGGCAGGATCTCACTCCACCGGGCTTCAAGGCCAATCCAGAGTTCGGAGTCGCTAGTTTGGGAATAGGATTTAGAAAAAAATTTTCCTAAAATTGGAATTCCACTGAGCAGGGCGGGTCCTTGGGTTTGGGTACCACTTCGAGACAAAACCAGGGCACCCAGAAAAGTACGGCTATCGACGCGAAGGTCAAACTGACTTTTGAGTTTTCGACTGCGAAAACCAAAAGCCCCTGAGCCGTCGCTGGAAGTAGCGGCGTCGGGTTCTGAGAGTTCAGTTTCGAGGTCCACAGTAATCTCGGGCGAACCTGTGTGAACCTGGTCGCTGGGTTTAAGTTTAAGACTCAGTCCATACTGTTTCCACTCAAGGCTATTTGAAAACATGTCTTTTTTTGTGATGCCCAGTTCACCCCCACTCAAAAACTCGGCTACCTGGCCCGGCTTTGTACGAAGTTGGGGTCTTGCTAAAACCCGGCCCCAGCCCTGACTTTCTCCGAAATCAAAATGCAAACTTTGGAAGCCTGAAAAGTCAGGGTTTCCACTCATGAGGGACGAAAAGTCGAAAACCGCGCCTTCAGAAAAAAAAGGTAAACTGATGCCTAGTGCTGTTGCCCGCGATCTTGAGACCTCAAAAAGTATGAGATCAAAAATAAGAGTTCGCCCTGGCTGAGGCGCCGTCATGGCTTGGGCCTCGTAGAAGGGCAAGAGGTATCCAAAGGGCATGAGATTTTCAGAGGACGATAGAAAATCTTCTAAAGTTGAGGTGCCAATGCGGTTTTGATTTGGAAACACAAGTTTGATTGATCGTCTGGATTTCTCCCAGCGAGGCACCTCGGTAAATCTAAAACCCTTTTCTTGAAGATAAGATTCGAAT
The DNA here is from genome assembly GCA_964201665.1 of Bdellovibrionota bacterium. Taxonomy (GTDB): domain Bacteria; phylum Bdellovibrionota; class UBA2428; order UBA2428; family UBA2428; genus CAXNEW01. The sequence goes on along the minus strand of CAXNEW010000009.1, from coordinate 3,240 downwards.
TTGACGAAATCGGGTTCGAATTCTGTTTTATCAAAACTCTGACTGAATTTAAGTTTGCCAAATAAACAGAACTTGTTTGAAAGTGTTTTAAGTTGTTGAGAAGTGCCGGTCCAGGTGGGGGGAGTTGTCGAAAAATCGTAAAATTCATGGCCACATTGGCTCATGGCTTGGTAATCATTGGTGGATAAAGAAACCACGGTGGTGAGCGTTCCGGGCTCAGCGACCTTTTTGATTCCTGAGATAAAAATTCGGCCGGGGTTTTTGCCCCTTAAAACAACTGCAGCCTCGAGACTTTGAATCTCGACAATATCGGACTGGCTAACCCAAATTTGTTCGCCGCGAGTTTGCAAATGAATGGGATTTTGGGGAGAAACAAAAATTAGCGAAAGGTTTATAAAAATTTTTCTTTTTTTAAAAAATTGCAAAGCCATGAACTGTTCCCTTGCAATTCATAGGCCAAAAAAAAAATTTTTTTAAATCAAGAACTTGCAAATTCCAAAAAGGGCTTATCAATGCCTATGAATTCATTCTTCTTGAATTGGGATCTTAAAAAATACCTGTATTTTTTGGCGGGCTAAATCTGCAACGGGTTCAGTTCTCCATCCCAATTTGTGCAAATGGCGTTGGGCCGATGCAAGACTCAGGCGAAGGCCCTGGGAATGATTCAAAAGTTCGTCCCCTCCAACAAAAGGTTCAAACAGGGCCCGCCAAGCTATTTCGGCTTTCACTTTTTCGCGCCGAAGGGCGCGGGGTACGGGGATGTCGCCTCCGTTTTGCTCGGGACTAACGAGAATTTCTAAAACAAAAATCGCGTTTTCTTTTTTTTGTAAGGAGGCCTCTAGTAGGCTTGGGGGTTCGGTTTGTGAAATCGCTTTTAAAATTTCTTCCAATGCACCCGCTGTTTTTTGAGGCAAAATAGAAATTCGCTCGGTTTTCAAAAATTCGGCCTGTAATTTGAAGGGAAAATTTCTAAAAACCTGGACAAAAAAATCAGAGACCAAGACTTCCATGGTTTCTACTTGGTGTGTTTCATCGCTAACAAAATCGGAGAGTTCTTTGTCTAAAAGTTCGAATCTTTTTGAAAGATTTGTAACAAACCTTAAGAGATCAGGAAGATTCTCACCTTTGAGATTTTTTGCAATTTCGCAAACACCATCTAAAACCAAGGGAGCCGTACGAAACTCGTGTTGTAAAATGTGAATCAGTCGCCCCCGAGCCCAGTCTTTGGCCTCAAGTTCGCTGACCTTTTTTTTAAGTTCAGTTTGTAAATTTTTTAAATTGCGCTCGGTACGACATTTCTGCGCACCCTCGTTTAAAACTTGAATGAGGGCCGCGGGTTCCCAGGGTTTCGAAATGTACCGCCAGATTTGGCCTTTGTTCACGGCGTCAGTGACGGCTTCAAGATCGCTAAAACCCGTAAGTAAAATGCGAGTAATGACGGAATCAAAATCCTTGGCTTTTTCTAAAAACTCCGATCCCTGAAGACCTGGCATGCGCTGATCGCAAAGAATAATTTCAAGATTTGATATTTTATTTAAAAGGGGAAGGGCCTCTTCTGCGCTTGTTGCCGAAAAAATTTCAAAGTCCTTGCGTATGAGTCGTTTGATTGAGGCGATATTATCGGGCTCGTCGTCGACCAAAAGAATTTTATAGGGGCCACTTTGCGAGGGGAGTGATCCGGTCGCACCTCCGGTTGGGACATGGTCGCGCGCCAATTTGGGTTTCCTTCTACTAAAATCGGCCCAAATAATAATCGCGAATGATTTGGCGATGGTCGAAGGCAATATCGGCTGGAAGATTCATTTCGTGAAACAGCTCACATTTGGCAGCGTCAGATCCGGCTTTGGCGGGCCCCCAGCCGCGCGCAACAAAAACAACCGAGACCGAGTGACCTCGGGGATCCCGTTTGGGGTCCGAGTAAACATGAAACTGCCGCACTAACTCGATATCTAGCCCCGTCTCTTCTTTGGCTTCGCGCAGTGCAGCCTCTTCAACCGATTCGCCAGGGTCGACAAAGCCTCCTGGCAGCGCCCAGCCCGCTGGGGCGTTTTTGCGCTCCACCAAGACAATCATTCCGGCCCCCATGTCGATAAGTAAATCGACAGTCAGGCGAGGATTTGCGCGATGGGTTTGAGTTTCTGGTGAAGGAGGGTGTTGAACAGGTTCCATCTCGTGATAGTCTCCGCCCCAATTTATGAAAATTGGAGTTCCAAAAGAAGTTAAAAATCTAGAAAACAGAGTCGCTATTGTTTTGGCGGGCGTCAAGACACTTGTGAGCCAAGGTCACAAAGTTTTTATCCAAGCCGGAGCAGGAATTGGGTCGGGAATTACCGATGACCAGTATAAACTCGCCGGGGCCACTATAGTTTCCAGCGCAGCCGACGCCTGGAGCCAAGACATGGTGATTAAAGTCAAAGAGCCTCAAGAATCTGAATTTAATTTTTTAAGGCCCGGGCTTTTGCTTTACACCTATCTCCATTTAGCTAATGAGCCGCGGCTTACAAACGAATTGATCAACAAGCGTGTTCGCGCAGTAGCCTATGAAACCATCCAAATGCCCGACAGATCGCTTCCGCTTTTAAAGCCCATGAGCGAGGTCGCTGGCAGAATGGCGTCGCAAATTGGTGCTAGCCTTCTTGAAAAACGAAATGGTGGACGGGGAATTTTGTTAGGCGGAGTGCCCGGTGTTCCTCGCGGAGTGGTTACTATTATTGGCGGCGGCGTTGCCGGCATCAATGCCGCAAAAATTGCAGTGGGTTTGGGTGCTGAAACCACTATCGTAGAACTCGACCAACGGCGACTTGAGTATTTAGATGATATTTTTGGAAATCAAATCGATACGCGCATGAGTGATCCTTACAATATTGAAGAATGTGTGCAACGTTCTGATTTGGTTGTGGGTAGTGTTTTGATTCCCGGAGCCAAGGCCCCAAAACTTGTTACTCGAGATATGATTCGTCGAATGGCCCCGGGTTCAGTTCTCGTTGATGTGGCCATTGATCAAGGCGGATGTTTTGAAACCTCCAAGCCCACATCGCACGAAAATCCGACCTATGTTGACGAGGGCGTGACCCACTATTGTGTGACGAATATGCCAGGCGCTGTTCCGCGTACATCGACGTTTGCGCTCACCAATCACACAATTCGCTATGCTTCGGCTTTGGCTCGCGACACCATCTCGGCCATTACCAAAGATCCCGCTCTCGCATTGGGGGTCAACTGTTGGGAAGGGGCTTGCAC
>CAXNEW010000008.1:0-53732 GCA_964201665.1 Bdellovibrionota bacterium | reverse complement strand
TTGGGGTGACTGACGGGGCTCGAACCCGCGACTTCCAGAATCACAATCTGGCGCTCTAACCAACTGAGCTACAGCCACCGTTCTTTTAAACGAGATGATCCAGTCTTTTACACTCGGCGTAAATAAATTACCAGCCCGAAGGCGCTTGCCTGGTAAAAATCTGACTAAAAAGGGATATCAAATTTTCTTAAACTAGGAGAGAATTTCTTAATGAATCCCGACTCTAAAGGCACCATTCTGATTGTTGAAGACGAGCAAGACCTCTCAGATCTTTTAAAAGAAGAGCTCGAATTTTATGGTTATGATGTCGTCGCCGGTTTCAAGTTTATGGACCTTTTTGTCAAACTCGATAACCAAAAATTTTCCTGTATTTTACTAGACCTCAAGCTGCCCGGCGGGGCAGGTACCCGAGTCGTAGACAAAATTCGAGCCAATCCAAGTCACCTCAATTTTTCAACCCCCGTCATAATCACCAGCGCCTTTGTTTCTCCTGAGGTTATGGACGCATACAAAACAAAAATTCAAGGCGTGCTTACGAAGCCCTATAAGATCGCAGATATCCTAGCCCATATCGACGAAGCCCAAGGAAGTTAGCTCGTCGAACTCTGCTTCTCTGGCACTGACCATGAGCTTCCATCGGGGCCGTCCATAACTAAAAATCCTTTAGATTCTAAATCGATTCTTACCTGGTCGGCTTCTTGGAATTTTTTTTCTTTGCGTAAGTTCTCACGTTGTTCAAGGGCAGCATCAATTTCGCGAGCTGTCTCATCTGAAACCCCGAGCCGCTTCAGTTTTCGCCCGCGAATCTGCATGAGCGCAGTTTCTGCGTTTAAATTCAAAATAATAAAAACTTTTTCGAATAAATTTTTGGTTTCACTCCACCAGGCGCTCCACAGTTCGGGCTTGTTTTCTTTAAAGCAAACTCTTAGGGCCGAAAGTACTAATCCCAAGCTTTTGGCTGAATTGAAATCATCAAAAATTGAATTTTCAACATTTTGAAGTTCTTTAAACAGCGAGCCTGTACTTTGATTTCCCATCGAGCCCACGTGTTTCTCGGCATTTAATTTGCCTCGGTAAAGTCTTTCTAAAAGTGCCTCAGCTCTGACAATTGATTCTTCAGAAAAATCCATGGGGGCACGGTAGTGATGTTGCAAGCACATGAGCCTTAAAACTTCAGGCCCGTAGATTTCTAAAAACGAGTGCGTAGTAAAAATATTACCAAGCGATTTACTCATTTTCTCCCGCCCCAAAGTGAGCATCCCATTGTGAATCCAATACCGCGCTAAGGGTTTGTGATGGCAAGACTCACTTTGAGCTATTTCATTTTCATGGTGCGGAAAAATTAAATCGATTCCCCCCATGTGAATATCAAGAGTGTCGCCAAAAATTTTTTCTATCATTGCCGAGCATTCAATGTGCCATCCCGGGCGGCCCTCGCCCCACGGACTTTTCCACGAGGGTTCTCCAGGTTTTGCTGCTTTCCATAGGGCAAAATCCAAGGGGTCTTCTTTTGTTTCTCCGGGCTCAATACGAACCCCGACCTTCAAGTCTTCAGTTTTTCTTTTCGAAAGTTTTCCGTATTCTGAGAATTTGTGGACTCTAAAATAAACATCAGTTCCAAAGGGAGTATCAGCAGGGTAAGCAGCGCCTCCATCGATAAGTTTTTTTATAAATGAATAAATTTCATTTATACTTTGGGTGGCCGTAGGCTCTGCCTCAGGAGCGCGAATATCTAAAGTCTTGAGCTCATTTTGATAGGATTCAGTGAATTTTTTTACAACAGCTTCAAAAGTAGATTGAGTATCATTTGCGACCTTTATAATTTTATCGTCGATGTCCGTGATATTTCGGGCAAGTTTCACTCTGTAACCCGCGAATTCTAAAACACGTGCGACAAGGTCAGCTGTCAGAGCCGCACGTGCATTACCAACATGGGTCAGGCCGTAAACAGTTGGGCCACACCCATAGATAGAAAATTGCCCGGGAACTTGGGGAACAAGCTTTTCGCGTTTACCCGTTAAAGAGTTGAACCCAAAAACGTCTTTAGCATTCACATTAGTTTGCGATTTCGAATATGGCCTTGAGCTCGCCCTCAACCACGTCTTCTCGAATTTGCTGAGCCAGTGAAAGCTCCTTAATGAGAAGGCTTTTTGCGGTATCAAGCATTTTGCGCTCACCAAAACTGAGGTCTTTATCGCTTTTCAGGCGGTAGAGATCTCTTAAAACTTCAGCGATTTCATAAACGCTTCCCGTTTTAATTTTCTCCATGTACTCGCGATAGCGTCGGTTCCAGGTTTGGTTATCAAGCTGGATTTCTTTGGTTTTTAGAATTTTATAGATCTTACTGACGTCTTTTTTTGCAATGATCGCCCTCAAACCTACATCTTTAACTTTGTCGGTGGGTATCAAAATGGTGCTTCCGTTTTCAAGAAGTTGCAAAACATAGAAGTATTTTTTGCGGCCCCCGATATCTTTCTCTTGAACCCCCCGAACAACACCCACCCCGTGTGAGGGATAAACTGCATTGTCACCGATCTTAAAAATTGCCAAAGTGAACCTCCATCCTTAGATAGTTCTTGAGTTTTAGGCGGACCTTTTATAGTCCTCTTGTAGAGACCCAATAATAGGGGTTAGATGTTTCTAGACCCCTTCAGGTATTCAACAAGCCGTCGGGACCCTATCAAAAAACATGTTCCAAGACAAGGTAATTCTCGCATCCCAGTCTCCTCGCAGATGGCAAATCTTGAGACAAAGGTTTAATAATATCAGAAAGTTAAGCCTGGTTGGCGATGAGCCGCGTTGGGTAAAAAAACAAAAACCCTTTGAGTATTTAAACTTGTGCTTAGATTTCAAAAGCAAGCTCGCGCTTAGTGCGATTGCAGCGGAAACCCCAAAAGACTCCCTCCCCAGCAAACCCACGTGGCTGGTTGTGGCCGACACGATTGTTGTTTTGGGAAACGAAGTTTTAGGAAAGCCCATAAATAAAAAGGATGCCGGCGAAATTTTGTTTAAGCTTTCAAATAAAACACATTTAGTTTTTACGGGAATTTGGACAAAAAATCTTCAAACCGGAGAAATTTTTAGCGGCCGGTGCGAAAGCAAAGTCCAGTTTCGAAAACTTTCGCCAGTTGAAATCAAAAATTATGTTTTGAGTGGAAGTCCCATGGACAAAGCTGGAGCTTATGGATTCCAAGACGAAGCCCTCAAATTTATTTCAAGTGTTCAGGGTTCCTATTTAAATATTGTAGGTTTTCCGTTGGATTTTTTTTTAAATTTGATTGGAAAATCCAGTGGAATTTGACCTAGTTCAAAACTACTCAAACGTCAGAGCCCGGGTTTTAAGTGAGCTCGAAAAATCAAAGCGATCGGGGCAAACAGTTTCTATTTTGCCAGTTTCAAAAGGGCAGCCCATTGAAAAAATCAGGGACCTTTTAAATTTTTTGCAAACCCAAGGCCAAACCAAATCCCAGTTTGGTGAAAATTATATTGAAGAAATTTTAGAAAAAAATTCTTTATTGACTGAGGTTGAGAGAAATCAGGTTGAATGGGTTTTTCTAGGTCGACTGCAAAGCCGTAAAATAAAAAAAATTGTCGCCCATTGCGCCGAGGCCGAGGGGGTTTCGCGGCTTCAAGAAATAGAGCAAATCATCGAAGCCTCAGAATCTCTGGGCTTGGTTAGGCCCTTTAGAATTAAGCTCCAGATAAATATTTCAGGAGAAACACAAAAAGGCGGATTTTTGCCAAACGAAATTGCAACTGTTCTTGAGGCCGTTAGGACCCATAAAATAAATAAGACTTTGGTGAATGGTTTAATGGGGATTGCGTCTTCGCTTGAAATTGTCGGTTCCAAAAAGGTTTTAGAAGAATTTAAAGCCCTTAAGCAAATTCGCGATCAGCACTTGCCAGGCGGAAAACTCAGCATGGGAATGAGTCAGGATTTCGACCTGGCCATTTGCGCAGGCACCGACCAAGTTCGTTTGGGGACCCAGATCTTTGGTAGCAGGTTGCTGAAATAGAATTTTAAAATTTAACGATAAACGGGCTGGATTTTATTTTTTTCAATCCAGCCCCTAAAGGCTCCAGCCCTTTCCACTTCATAAAAATTACCGCTCTCTCTGATAACTCGAAGGCGAGTCCCCTCGGGAAGAACTTGTTGAGGATCAGTTGATTCCAGTGGAGTCGTTCGCAGGGCAGAATCAAAAGTTGTACGCGAAATCTGTGTTCCCCAGTGGCCGACCAAAGAAATCAAAAAGAAAAATGCCGACAATAGGCCTGAAAAAAACAAGGTCCTTGTTTGAATTTTAAAGGCCCTTTTTAAAAGCCTTAAAAACAAAAAAAGAGCGAGTGCCAGTAAACCTAAAATAAATGCTTCTTCAAAGCGAATCCAGCTATTGAGTGTGGCGCCCAACTCTGAACGGTGTGAAAACGAGCTGCCAAAGTTTTTCTCAATTTTTGCCTGCGCCAATTTAAGATCTTCTCGCGCCGTTGAGTCGAAACGATTCAAGAAAACCGCAGTTTCAAAACTTTTTACAGCGGCAGGATAATTTTTGAGCTCAAAATAAATTTTGCCAATATTGGCTTCAAGCTCAAATGAAGTTTTTCCTTTAAGCTTAATTCCGCTCCAAACATTGAGTGCCTCTTCATGCTGTTTTTGGCCAGCGAGTTCTAGGCCCTTGAGGAACTGAGCTTGGTCCTGTTGGTCAAAGCCCATGAGCTGAGAAATTAAACTCGTGCTCCACCTAGGCGGTTTTCCAAAGCCTGAACTAGAGTTTCCAACTCTGAGATTTGCTCGCGAAGTTTGCGGTTTTCAGCCTGGAGTCGCTCCAAGTCACCCGAAAGTTCTTCTCCAGAGATATTTGAATTTGGAGCTGACTGAAAAAACCGTCCGGCCTCAACTGTGGGGCTACCTGAGTGTATTCGCGAAAAAAGCGGCGCGGAATCCATTGTTTGCTGCGAGTCACGAAGAAGGTACTTTCCCTTCTCAAGTTTAAATTCAATGGCTCGCGACCTAATACGACGCCTTAGCGTCGAAGAGGAGATGCCGTACTTAGTTGCAAATTCTGTGAGGTCAATCCACCCGTCCATGTCTTGATAATTTATCTGTTTTCTCGTTTGATGCAAGATGGCGCTCCAATCAAAGGAAAATTTCTTATACACTGTTCCTAATTATGAATGGCTTAGATTTGGCTCAAAAAAAGAAAATTGCCTTTGTGTGTAGTGGAGGTGCCGTGAAAGCTGCCGCCTTTCACGTGGGAGTCGCTATGGCCCTTGAGGCCAGAGGGTTCTCTTTTAGGGGAGGGATTATTGGCGAAGGGCAATCTCCAAAAGTTCGCACGGATTCGAACAAAGCAAAAATTTCTACCTATGTTGGGAGTTCGGCTGGAAGCCTTGTTGCCACTTTTTTGGCGCAAGGCGGGAATTTAAAAGATCTTGAGGCCTCTTTTTTTGAAAATTCGCCGACAGGGGCCATTCCTGCAATGAAATATTGGGAAATGATTTTTCCTCGAATTAAGGGAAAAAGCGATCTCTTTAGTTTCGATAATTTTTTTATCAAAATGCTTAGGCTTCGTACCCTTCAAAGCCCTTTTAGTACTCAGGGGATTTCGAGGTACCTCAAGAGTCATGTCATCAAGTCTGATCGATTTTCGGAACTCGAGTCGGATCTTTTTGTTGTGGCAACCGAAGTTAACCAATCGCGCAAAACGATATTTGGAAAATATTTAGCAGCGCCGTCAAATCCTCAGATTGAGTATCGCAATGATGTTGCAATTTCGGACGCCTGCGCATCGAGCATGGCATTCCCGCCCATTTATCATCCTTACAGTATTCAAATTGATGGGGTTCGTCGGGATTATTTTGATGGAGAAATTCGTGAACCTTTAAGTTCACACATTGCTCGTGATGTTGGGGCCGATTTAATAATTTGTAGTTACACCCACCAGCCACTTCGCATTCATCCCTCCAAAGGATCGCTTTCGGACCGCGGAATTCAACAAGTATTTTTACAGGCTATCTATCAATCCATAGAACAAAAAATTCAATCTTCTAGAGGTTACCGTGATCGTGAAAAAGCGCTGATTGATTTTGTAAAAAAATTCTTTATCCAGAATGGCCTTGGATCGCAGCTGTGCGACAAATTGGTAGAAGAGCTCGAAGCTCGAATGACTTACAAATCAAATGTTGATTATATCTACATTCGACCAAGACCCACTGACGACGAAATGTTTACCTTGGCCCACTTTTCTCTAAATAAGGCAGTGACCGAAAAAATTGCTCGCAAGGGGTATCTGGCTGCAATGATTGCAACCCATCACATTAAAACTGAACGTAGCTAATTGTATTGAGATTTGTTCTCACTACCTGTACGGCAATGACCTCTTGGGTCTTTGCGTTTACAACACGAATTTGCCATTCGCCGGGTGCTAAATTTGGAATGGCGAAGTTTTGTTTGGATGGATGAGTTTGATTCAGTCTGGCCTGAATACTGTTGTCTTGATTGAAGTAAAACACCTTAAATAAGTCTTGTTTAATTCCCAGGGAATTCAAAACCTCAATTTGATAGGAGTCGGTGAAAAAGGTGTCTGTTAAATTTCCTAAAACCAAACCAAGTTCTAAGCTGGTGAACTCCCTAACTGAATCAAACATGTTTTCTAAATCAAATTGAGTGTAAAGAGGCAGAACCGTGGGGGTTGATTTAGGTTCGGAGGCAATTGGTGAGAGCCAAGAGTCTTTGTAACCTGGAAATCGAACCTCAAGCAGCTCTGATGTCGGTTTGTCCCGAATATTGTTTAATTTTAAAAATCCATCTAAGTCGGTTTTATAATAATCGCTTTGGCCGCTAGAAGTTGCGGCAGCCATCAAGCCTTCAGGGAACTCCAATGTCCCGCCATCTCGAATTTCAGTGATATGCTCAAAACGTGAACCTTCAATGAGCGTTACTGAGGCTACAGGTCCAATTTGGGTAAAATCTATTGCAGCAGCAGCAAGTTCTTTTTCAATAGCTGCCGGACTTTTTGAAGTTGGTAAAATTAACTCGAAGCTGGAATTCATGTCAGAAATCAAGAAGTCCCCACTCGCACCCGTTTGGGTGAGGTTTGGCATAAACAGACTCCATTCACCAAATGAGTAAAAAATATTTTTATTTGCGCTGCTTGTTTCAATTTGAATGTCGCTAGCGGGCAAGCCCTTTGGGTCGAGGATTTTACCAAAGACGAGAGTTTTTCCCGATTGGGGAGTAGTTTTTAAACTTTTTAAAACCGGGGCCAGTCGAGCCTCCGAAAAAAGGGCTACTGGAGTTACTTTTCCATTTCTTGCGTAACCAATCGCTGGCAGAAATCCTGGAGCTTTTACAACAAATTTGGCTGAATAAATTTTTCCCTCAGCAAAGGGAGCAAATCCCGTCTCATTGGATCGTGTGATGACATCGCTGCCAGCGCCGAACCAAATGACCTCGGCGCCTGGAACTCCCAAAGAGAAACCTTCTTGGGTCAGGCTGTCTTCTTTAAAAATAAACAGATTTCCTCTTTCAAATTTCGGCCTTAAGGCAATTTTCATTTTAATTGGGGCAGGGAGTTGTGTGGAGACAATCCCTTCATTTCGAGATTGATGTTCAGGTTGTGAGTGAGTCAATGCGACTGTTGGGTTGGCGACAAAAACTTTGGGTTCTAGTGGAGTCACTTGCGGTGCGACTTTTGGCATTTCTGAAGCTTTTGATTTTTGCGCAACGGTTTCAACGACGACTGTCGGATTCTTTATTGCGACGTCAGTTTTTTTCTCTACAACCCGGGGAAGAGAAGAAATGTCAAAAGGGGTGGTGATGGCTATTCGTGAATCAATTATTTCAAATTCAGAGTCTTGGTCAAAAATGAGTGATCTTGAAAGATCGTGTTGAATTTTGCTTGCAGCGGGGCTTGGGTTCAAAAATGAAGCAAACCCAAGGAGTCCTAGAAAACTCTGTTTGGTTAAAAAGCCCATCGATAAATAGTTCTTGTTCATATTTCCCATTTTTGAGTTCTCTGGGGATTTCCCCTAGCCCTCTTTTAAGTTAATCTTGTATAGGTGTCGGAGCAATTAGATTCGAGCTTGAGTAGGAGTCAAATGCTTGATCCAAAAGTAGTTTTTGAAACCTTCAAAAAACAGTTCGGTCTGTCAGATTGGCAGAAATTGAGTGTCGAAATCCTTGCTGGCGATGCCTCTTCACGCCAGTATTACAGGATTTCCTCAATCGAGGAAAAGTTGACTACTTGGGTTCTTCAAATTGCCGAAAAATTTGACTCCGCCTACCCCGACAAAAATCCGTTTATTTCGGGGCAAAAAATTTTTCAGCTCTGCGGAGTTAGGGTTCCTCGAATCTTGGGCAGTGACTCCAATAAGGGTTGGATTCTTTTAGAAGATCTTGGCGACGAAACTTTGCAGTTAAGAAAAAATAAAAAACTCTACGAAGAGTCTGTCAAAGCCATTGCTCGATGGACATTGAACTGCGACAAAGCCTTGCCGGATTTTAAAATACTTTCAAAAATGGCCCCCCATTTTGGCTGGGCCTTTGATTTTGAAAAACTCGATTTTGAAATGGGCTTTACCGCTGAACATCTTTTTAAAAATTTCTTAAAAATAGATGGATACGATTTTCAACTTTCCACCAAACTTAATTCTCGTTATCTCGCTGATTGCCCCCGGTTTTTTTGTCATCGTGATTTTCATAGCCGAAATGTCATGATTGCCAAAGACAACGGAGGCATTGCCGTTATTGATTTTCAGGATGCACGGATGGGACCTATTACCTATGATTTGGTTTCTTTGCTATGGGACCCTTATGTGCCACTCAATGATAGTTGGCGTGAAGATCTCCTGAAAACCTTTTTACATGAAGTCGAAATTCAAAATAAAGCCCCGCTCTATTCAAGAGTTATGGAGGCCCTTGAGCCGGCGGCAATCCTGCCGGTGTTGCCCAGATGGCAAATTGAACTTCATCGCATGATCATACAGCGCATGTTAAAGGCTGCCGGTTCTTACGCCAGTTTTTGGGTGAAAAAAAATCGTGAAGACTATTTACCTTCTATTTACCCCGCTCTCGTAAGTGCTCGATCAGCACTGGAAGCACTTCGGGACTCGGCACCCCAGGCTTGGACCCAAAGTGATGTTGAACTTTTGACGGCTGTTAGCTACGCCTTGTCCGCCTTACCCGATAATCTAAAGACAAAGGGTTAAGAGAGATTGGGAATTCAAAAAGAAAAAATTGTAGGGGTGATTCTGGCGGCTGGATTGGGAATGCGCTTGCGCCCCAGCACCAATCGTTGTCCTAAACCTCTAATTCCCGTGGGTGGGGTTGAGCCTCTTTTTTTTTCTCTCTTTAAAGCTTACGAGTTTGGGATTCGTAAAATTGTTGTCAATGCTTTCCATTTAAGTGAAAGGGTCGAACAGGCGCTGAGAGAATGGGAGCCTCTTTTCCCAGGCATGGAGATTCGCTGCAGTGTTGAGAAAAATGAAATTCTTGGTACCGGTGGCGGAATTTTAAATATCCTTAAAGAACACTCTGACTTGTTTCAAAACTGCGAGGGGCTATTGCTACAAAACGGAGATACCCTAGCCCATTTTGATTTTGAAACTCTGGTTGGGTTAGGCAATTTTTCATCTTTTGCGGTTTCATGTGACCCCTTGCACCTCGCTAAATACAATCCACTCTGGGTTTCAAAAATTTCAGGAGTTTGGGCAGGAATCGGGAAAAGTCCCCCTGACTCAGAATCTAGGGCAGCGCATTTTTTAGGAGTACATTTTTTGTCTGGTCGAGATTTGGCTTTGATTCAAAAAAATCCAACTACATTTTCAGTAAGGCCCATTGATCTTTTCAATGGAGTTTATCGACCGCTCGTTAACTTAAATCAGACCCCTCAATCTGTTGAGTTTTTTAAGGACCCCAGCAAGGAATGTTTTTGGTTCGACATGACGACTCAAGAATTTTTGCTTGAAGCCCAACGACACGTTTTGGAATCTTTCAGTAGCTCAAAAACCTGGGGAAAGGTTTTAATGAGTCGGTTCCCCTTCATCCAAGAAATTAGCAGAGGGGTTTGGGTAAAATCCCCTAACCCCCAAAGAAAATCAATTCAGTTTACTGCTCCGGTGGTGTTTGTGGACAACGAGGGTGAAGACCCAAAAACAATTTATGCTCCACTAAAAATAGGCCCCCACGCTTCCTTCATTCATGAAAGGGGCCCCGTAGTTGTGGTGACTCCTCATTCACCAGAGGACGCCGTAGAAATTGTAAATTCAGTGGTTTTTACGGGTAACTCTTCGACCGATACTCTCGATAAACAGATTCGTGACAAAATTTGCGTACTATAAACGCTAGTTCGACGATAGCTTCGCGAAATCTTTGAGAAACTCACGGGTCATTGATAAGAGCCCATTTGTGAAAAATTATTTTGTATCTCGCATTGCAAGTTTGATTCCATCTCTTTTCGGAATCAGTGTGCTTGTTTTTTTTGCGATGAGAATTTTACCTGGCGATCCTGCGAGCTTGCTTGGGGGAGAATCGGCGAGTTCGGAGGATATCGAAACTATCAGAAAAAGTTTAAACCTTCATTTGCCTTTAGCCGAACAATTTTGGATTTTTTTAAAAAATTTTTTTTCATTTTCTTTGGGCACTTCGCTTTCTAAAAATTTGCCAGTGCGACAGCTTGTTTTCGAGGCTCTACCCTACACCTTAGCCCTAGCGATTAGCGGTATTGGTGGAGCTTTGATTCTTGCAGTAATTTTTTCGATTCGGACTCTTAAAAATTTTGTCGCTGGCAGATCAGAATTAATCTCGATTGGACTTTCTATTTTTTCCCAGTCGGTTCCAATTTTTGTCTTAGGCCCTATCCTTGTTTTGGTTTTTTCAATTAAATTTGGATTTACTCCTGTGGCAGGAAGTGAATCGCCTTGGCATCTTTTGCTTCCAGCACTTTGCCTTTCGATTTCATTGTTTGGTGGATTCTACAGATATCTCTCGACCTCGTTTATCAATCAATTGCCAGAGGACTATGTTCGTACTGCCCGCGCTAAGGGTTTGGGGGAAAATCGGATTTTTGGAATCCACCTTTTGAAAAATTCCTGCGGCCCCTTGGTTGTAATGGTTTCATTAAGTATGGGCACACTCTTAGGTGGTGCCGTAGTAACAGAAACACTTTTTGATTGGCCAGGACTTGGAAAACTTTTGTTTGGAGCTTTTCAAACTCGAGATTTTGTTTTGATTCAAGGAATTGTCGTTTTCACATCCTTTTTTCATTTAGGTCTTAGTTTTGTTTCAGACCTAATTCTTGCAATTTTGGATCCTCGAATCAAATTGGGTGTCGAAAAATGAATCGAAAGTTGAAATTGGGCTTATGTTTAGGCAGTTTTATTTTTTCAGCTGGATTCATTTTTCCCATGATTTTGGACTTAAACCCCGAAAAATTGAGTTTAGAAAAAGAATTTCTTAGCCCTTCCTGGCAGAATCCCTTTGGCTTTGGAGAAAATGGAGTTGATCTTTTTTCTGCGACGGTAATCGGCCTAAGAAACTCCCTCAGTGTAAGCCTGTTGGGAGCTTTGGTATCGGCAATTTTAGGGACATTCTTAGGTTTAGTTGCCGGAACTACCGGTACACGGATTGATCAGGTCCTCGTTAAAATAGCAGAAATTTTTGATGCCTTTCCTGGAATTATTCTTGTAGTGGGGCTTGCTGCTTTTTTGGGGCCCTCCCAGAGCAATGTTGTATTAATTATGGGAATTACGGGATGGGTTGTTTTTTTTCGCCTGAGTCGGGCCAATATTTTGTCGCTTTCAAATCGAGAATTTATTTTGGCCTCGCGGGCGCTTGGGCAGAAAACAGTAAAAATTTGGACCAAGCATTTACTGCCTCATGTTGCTGAGTTTCTTTTTGTTCAACTGAGTTTAACGGCAGGCTCGATTTTGATTATCGAAAGTAGTCTGGGATTTTTAGGATTAGGTAGTCCTCCGGGAACTCCATCTTTAGGTGGGCTTATTCACCAAGGCAGAGATGTTATGACACTGGCGCCACACGCACTTGTTTTACCGGGCCTTGTTCTAGTTTTGTGCATTGTGACCTTTAACTTTCTTTCATTGGGTTTGGGTGAAAAATTTGACTCAAGAAGAAATATTTACACCCCTAAAGCCTAAATCCGTTATATTCTGAACGTGCAATGAAGCCCCAATCTCTTCAAAAAAAAGTTGGACAGCTTTTTATAGTGGGCGTTCCCGGGACTACCCTTGATCGGTCAAAAATTGAGCTACTCGAAAAATTAGGGCTAGGTGGCGTCGTTCTTTTTTCACACAATTATGAAAATTTAGAACAACTCGTAGACCTCACCAACTCAATCCAAAAATCGCTCACTGCAGAAGCTCACGGAGGTTTGCCAGGTTGGATTGCTGTGGATCATGAGGGCGGAAGGGTTCAAAGATTTAAGGAACCCTTCACAGTTTTCCCCCCACAGAAAGTTTGGGGTGAGCTTAATTCTCCAAAAACCTGTTTTGAGGCAGGGTTCGTCATGGCTAAGGAATTGCGTGCTTGTGGCGTGAATCTCAATTTTGCTCCTGTTGTTGATGTGTTTCAACATTCAACTCCAACAATAGGGGATAGGGCCTATTCGAATTCTCCGGAGTTAGTTTCAACCTTAGGGTCGGCAACTGTTCGAGGGCTTCTAAAGGGGAATGTTTTTGCAGTTGCGAAACATTTCCCTGGCCATGGAGCTATTGCTGAAGACACTCATGCGGAGTTGCCTGTTTGTAATAAATCTGTAGAGGAGCTGGAAAGTTTAGATTGGGTTCCTTTTAAGCGAATATTTAGGTCAAGGGTAGAGGGCATAATGACGGCCCACATTCTCTATCCTCAAATTGATCCTGATCGTCCCGCGACTTTATCTAGAAAAATTTTGCAAGATTATTTGAGAAAAAATATGAGATTTTCGAAGCTCATTTTTTCTGATGATTTAGAAATGGGCGCTCTTAGAAAAAGGTATTCCCTGAAAGATTCAGCCTTTCTTGCACTTGAGGCCGGTTGCGACCAGCTTTTGCTTTGCCATGAGTGGAATCAAATTGAGGAAGTTCACGCCTACATCGTAAAAGCTTTTGAAAGTGGCGCTCTCCCCATGAAAAAACTTGATGAAATTGTTGAAAAAGTTTCAGAAACTAAAAAACGATTCTTAAATCCTTTTGTTTTTGCGGACAAGGATTTGGCAAAGGCCGTCGTGGGTGCTCCTGATTTTCTGGCTGTAGCAGAATCTATTCGAAATAAGATTCCAGTTGAAAAGGGCCCCTCAACACGCGAAGGCGGAGAATAGGCCGGTCGTTCGATATAGGCCACCCTTAGCATTGCCGATTTTTTGTTTTAGCCCTATCCTGTTTACTCGGGGGTAGGGGATGAAATTTTTTTTAGTTGCTGTTTTTTTTATAACTGGGACTCATGTTTATTCAAAGGGCCAAAATGATCGCCCTCGATGGGTTTCGCAGAGACTCCTTGTCCACACAAATCCCGGTCACATTTTAATTGCAATTGAAAATGTAGATCGGCAAATTGGAGCTTTGTCATTGGTAGAGGAAGTGGCACCTGAGACCTTTATGCTTAGGTACTCGACTTCCCTGTCGGAAGTCGCGGCTGCCAAAAAACTGGCGCAATCACCAGGTGTTTCTTGGGCACAACCGGACTATCTGTTTTATCCGCCGGTTGAAAAAACGGAAGTTCGTGAGGCTTCTAGTGTTTTTTTAGACCTCAAATTTGAGATCGTAAATTTGGGTAAATCTATCTTATCAGACCCGCCAGTTGCGGATCCTCCAGAAATGCCTGAAAATCCCGTCAAGGATCCAGAAATATCAAAGGCCTGGGGCCTGAAGAAAATATCAGCCGAAAAAAGTTGGGCTATTTCAAAGGGAAACAAGGAAATTGTTGTTGCCGATATTGATACCGGAGTGGACTATAATCACCCCGACCTCACAAACAATATTTGGCGCAACCCAAATCCATCAAATGAAAATGATTTAGTTGGTTTTGATTTTGCTAACAATGACTCCCTACCCTTTGATGACATGGGCCATGGAACTCACACCGCAGGAACCCTTGGTGCAGTCGGGGGCAACGGCGTTGGAATCTCGGGTGTCTCGCAAAAGGTTTCAATAATGATTTTAAAGTTTCTTGCCGCAAGTGGATCGGGTACGACTTCTGATGCGGTGAAATCAATTGACTATGCTGTTAAAAATGGAGCTCGGGTTTTAAGTAATAGTTGGGGCGGTAAAGTTGACAAAAAAGAGGAGCCAGAGAATCGGGCATTGATTGAGGCCATACAGCGAGCCCACAAAGCTAATGTTTTGTTTGTGGCTGCTGCAGGCAATGATGGTGCCAACAATGACGAGATTCCTGTCTATCCAGCCGCGATTGACCTTCCAAATATTTTAACTGTAGCGAGTTCCAATGATTCTGATCGAAGATCATTTTTTAGCAATTTTGGACCAAAGACTGTTCATGTTGCGGCACCGGGTTCAAACATTTACAGCACAATTCCGGGAGGCAAATACACTCAATTTAGTGGCACCTCGATGGCTTGCCCACATGTCGCAGGACTTGCCGCGCTGATTTTGTCGGTGAACCCTGATTTAACAGCTGAACAGGTAAAATCAATCATCATGGACACGGTTGACCCATTGCCCGCTTTTGAGGGTAAAATTGTAACTGGTGGCCGAGTAAACGCAGCGGCTGCCCTTATGAGGGCCCAACAGTTTGAACTTTAATGACCAGTATTTGAATATTCTTTCAATTGCCCCGGTGGAATCTGTTCGAGGGGTTCAGTGGGCCTTGGACAAAGCCTCAACTGGAACGCAAAAGTTTAGGCTTTTTCCTTCAAGTCTTTCCGCGCTAACCACAAATATTGATTTTTCAACGATCGACCTGATTTGGGTGGGAATCGATATGGGGCAGCCGGTTCCAGTCGAGGCCTTCGCTAAACTTTCTAAATATCCGGGTCTTTGCTCTTTTATTCACCCGACACCCGCGCAACTTCTTTCTCTTGGAGATTTTCAGAAATGGGCCATGATGGCCTGGGACGGTTCGGCTTTTGACAAAGTAGCAACCAAAATAATCAATCTTTCAGGTGCCTTCAAAGAAGAAATGTCTCGACGACATTTTTTGGAAGGTTGTCGGGCTTGGATTCATAGAAGTGAAGAAATCCCAGATTATCTGGAATGGTCAAATTGTCCTGACGGATTTATTTCTCCGAGACTTTATTCTTTGGACCCACAGTTTGGCATTTTAACTTTGGGGACTGAGGGAAGTGGGACAATGATCAAATTGCCACTCAATGCAAAAACTGCCCCCAAAGAACTTGGGGAATTTAGGTTTGTTGGCGGGTTTTGGAAATTTAAAACCTTTGGCACTGATCTCCCGGTAGAGGTTCGCGGCAATCTTGAAAAATTAAAACCTGGGGACCAGGTCACCCTTGGGGATTGGATTTTCAATCTTAAGCGGTCGCCCCGAGTGGATGAAGTTGTAAAACTCGCACGTAGTTATCAGGTGTTTAGTGATCTAGAAGTTGCGACTGAAAGAAAAAACGGTTCACAGACTTTGGCTGAAGTTTGTAAAGATTTTCTTCATGCTGGAGGTCGCGGTGAACTGAGAGTCAACGCCGGACTTAAAAACGGATCAGTTTATTTTGAAGATGCAAAAATAATTCATGCCCGGACGGGCTCAGTCAGCGGCAGAAAAGCGCTACTTCGTCTTTTAGCTTGGGGCGAAGTTCAGTGGAAATTTACCAGTGGGCGAATGCCCGTGCCCGACCGAAGAACAGTGAGTTTCGATTTTTCACAGTTTTCTCGAGTTCATCAAATATGGAAAAAACATTGGCAACAAGTTTCGTCGTTTTCGCCGCCACTCCATTTGAAGTTAAAAGTATCTGCGCCAAATTTTCTAAACAAAAAACGGTGGAATCAAAAAGAATCTTTGGTTTTAGCTTCAGTTTGTGAGTTTTCAATGATTCGAGATATCATGAATTTTTGTTTACTTGATGACGTTGAAATTGTGGATACGTTGATTCAAATGCGTAAACAGGGATTGGTTGAGCCCCTTAAAACTCAGCCCGCTCAAAAAATATAGGAGAACTCTTCGATGTCGATGCTAGCTCGATATAAAAAAGGTGGGGGCATCTTAGAATTAGTTAAACTAGTTGAGGACAGTCCCGAACCCAAGCGGTCCCAACTTTTGGCAATGGTGCGAGCTGAGGACGCTGAATTTGCTGCCCGAGTAGAGGGGCGAATTTTCAATTGGGAAAAAATGAAAAGCCTTCCAGAAAATGTCATTGCCGAAATAATCGCAGCATCGCCTCCAAAATTTTTGGTTTTGGCCCTAGTTGGCGAAGATCCCAAGTTTATAACACTTTGTGAAAGGTGCCTTGGCAAAAACTTTGCCGAATATAAAGCCGAGAAAGATGCTGTCGGAGCGACAGTGGTTCCTCCCCCGCAGGTAGAGGCCGCTCGAAGAAAAATTATTGCTGAAGTACGAAAGCTTGAGGCCAATGGCCAAGTTAAACTTTCTTCGGGTGACACAGAAGCTGCGGTACCTGCAGGTAGCGCTGGTCCAACTGCGGGGGCCGCAGCGGCGGCTGCAGCAAGTTCAACCTCAACAGTTGCAGGCTCAGCTTCAGGTGACTCGGGCTGTCCACCTATTGAATCCTTCAAGCTTGAACCTCCCCCACCTGGACTTTCGGGGGAGAGGTTTCAAACGTATATTAAATCAATCCTAGGCTTCTAGTTACTTTTTGGCGGTTAGATTTAGGGCTATTTCGAATTCGTCGTTAATGGCTTTGTCGCCTAGGCCTTTGAAAAATTTTCCAGAACCATAACGAACATTCCATTTGGTTCGGTCGATTTTCATGGTGCCCATGGCTTTAACCACACCCTTTGAAAGCTCAACTTTTGCAGGAAAACTATAGGGGTTAGAATTTCCTTTTATTGTTAAGTTGCCGTCAATTGTGTGAGTGTTTCCTGAGGCGTCAGGAGCCTTTAAGGCAGTAACTTTGGTAATTTCAAAAGTTGATGTTGGGAATTTAGAAACTTCAAAAAAATCCTCGTTTTTCATGTGTCCTAAAAACTTTTGGTTTGTTTCGGCGTCTGTAATATCTTCACAGGTCATGGAATTCATATCGATAACGAACTTGCCACCTGCGATTTGGTTTTCATTAAGTGTGAGTTGTCCTTCTGTGAGTTTAATTTTTCCATTATGGGTACCCGTAACCTTTGCACCCTTCCAATCAAGTACAGTTGCAGCTGTATCAACTTTCAGGGTTTCAGATTTTGCAAAAGCAAAAGAAACCGAGCTTAGAGCGAGAACAAACATTGAATTTTTAAAAAATAAATTTTTCGACATCAGAACCTCCTTGGTTAAGTCCACTAAACCTAAGCCACCAAGTTCCACCGATCAAAACCGTTTTAGGTCGATGTTTAATGTTAGGCGTTATTGAGTCTGATTTTTAGTCGTTTGCAAAAACACTTGAGAGAAAATAGTAAATTCCGCTGCCGCCAGCCAAAGTCGCCAAAGTAAAAGAGATAACAAATTTTCTAGTTGAAGAAACTTGACTACGAGCTTCCAAAATTGGTACCGAATTTTGAGCTTTTTGGATATTGCGCATTAACCCCGCAAGATCACCATTGAGGCCTCCCCTGCTTTGTAATTTTCCAAAGGCGCTGGAGTTTCGTAATTCTTTAACCAAAGAAAAAATAAGAAATTTTTCCCTTTCTAAACGTGTAATCAAAGACTGAAGGTCCTGACGTAGTTCGGGATCTTGAACCTGCGAAACCCGCCCCCCAAAGGTGTGCACAAACCGAGGAAAAATTCCTGAATCTTCAGCTCCTAAGAAAGCTTCAATTTGTTTATCTGAAAGTTGTCTTGAACTCGAAGCCCTGGATGCAATATGCGCAAGTTCTGAGTCATAGTGTTCAATACTATCAAATATTTGGTTCACGAGGCCATGAGGGACCTCACCCTCAATTTCATTAGCGTCAACGGCAAATCCATAGTTTCTAATTCTTAAAAGGTGATTATCAATTTTTTCTTTCAAACCGAGTCGGGCTGAATGAACATTTCCAAGGGCAAGGGATAAGAGTTGGCCTTTATCAAGGTCATTTTTGAATCTTGAGCTTAGGCCTTCAAGAGTCTCAGAAATGCGTAACCCAAAACTTTCAGATTGTTCTACAATTTTCAAAATTTCCAAATTGGGATCTAAAGTTATTCTATCAACGGATTCGAAGATTCTGGACTCATTAAGGGCCAGCGTTGGGTCTAAAAGTGATGAAATTTTTTCTAGGCTTTTCTGGGTCCTTATCGAAAGAAGGGCAAACTCTGTTTTCAATAGCTCAATTTCTTCGAAGGACTGAGTTAAGAGTTGTATGTCATCAGGGGTAAGCAATGGAACTTTGCTTGCTTTAGCCTCAATTAATTTTGAAAAGTTTTCGACAAGTGCTTCGAGCGAAAGGGTTCCAAGGGACAAATTTCTAAAGGCACCGAGCAGAGTTGAAATTTTCTTGGGTAACTTAATTTTAAGTTTAAACCCAGGCATACCATTATTTTCGGGGTTCAAGTTTGGAGGAATAAATTCAATTAATTTTTCAAGGGTATCGGTAAGTTTGATTTGAAGATACGCAATTTCACTTTTTAAATCAGAAACCTGTTTTCTCTGTTGATCAATGAGAGCGTCAATGTTCGCTTTTAGGACTCGGTTTAACTCGATGGCCCCTTTTAAATGGCTGGGGCCATCTTCTCCAACTATTGGCTTTTGCGATTTAAAAACTTTGTCTAAATCGAGTTGGCAAAAGAAGGCATCGGTATCCAGTGCCATTAGCGGTTTCGAGTGGCCAAAAAAAGCCAATAAAATCAATGCGTGGGCTGTAAAAACCCCAATTTTTTCCCTCATCCTCACTCCTTGTGCAATGCGTTACTAATCAGATTTGAAAACAATTGCAAGAAAAAAAATGGATTGGGAAATCAAGGATTGCGAACAGGGTTCGCCATTAAAAAATGAAGATAGCCGAAGGCTTAGTCTTTGCGCCGCCAAGGCGCATGACCATAAGAAAGTTTTTAACTTGGGAGAAATCAAAGATTGCGAACAGGGTTCGCCATTAAAAACTGGTAGTCGCTCACGGGTTCGAACCGTGGACCCCCTCCTTGTAAGGGAGGTGCTCTAACCAACTGAGCTAAGCGACTCCAAAATGAAAACGACGGCCTATTCCTAATCCAAAAATTCCAAAATCGAAATGGTCTTTTTCAATAGGTTTCTTTTACATCAAATTCTTAGGCACACTCTCTGAAATTTTGGTTTTTTTGAGCTCTGTTACAACGGCTTTTTTAGCTTCCCCAAGTTCAGATTTAAGCGGGTCTTTTTCTTCAAAAACCAGCGCGATTCTAAGGACTTCGTCCACATGCTCTACGGGAATAATATTTAAGTCAGCCATGATTTCCTTGGGCACATCATAGAGGTCTTTGACGTTTTCCTCGGGGATCACAATGGTTTTGATGCCCGCACGGTGCGCAGCAAGCAATTTTTCTTTAAGACCGCCTATAGGTAAAACATTGCCCCGAAGGGTAATTTCACCGGTCATGGCGACTTCTTTTCGAACAGGTCTATTCGTAAGAGCTGATGTCAGAGCTGTTGCCATTGTTATGCCTGCAGAAGGGCCATCCTTTGGAGTGGCTCCCTCAGGTACGTGAATGTGAATATCCACTTTGGAGTAAAAATCTTTGGGTATTCCCAGTCTAACTGCGCGCGACCTGACATAGCTATAGGCAGCCTGAGCAGATTCCTGCATCACGTCGCCAAGTTTTCCGGTAATTGTAAGTTTTCCACGACCCGGCAAAATGGTGACTTCAATAACTAAGGTGTCGCCACCAACTTCGGTCCAAGCGAGTCCTGTGGTCATTCCAACTTGATCTGTTTTTTCAGCAAGGCCGTATTTGTAACGTTGAGGTCCAAGCCATTCCTCAAGATCTTTAGATTGAATACTGATTGGTTTTTTCTTTTCGCCCTGCTCGACATATTTTTTAGCAGCTTTACGAGTGAGTGATCCGATTTCACGTTCCAGATTTCGAACCCCAGCCTCACGGGTGTAGTTTCGAATCAGGGAAGTTAAAACCTCTTCGTTCAAATTGACGGCTTTAAAATCCAGACCATGATTTTCGAGTTGTTTCGGAACCAAATGCCTTACAGCAATTTGGAATTTTTCGATTTCGGTGTAACTCGAAAGTTGAATCAATTCCATTCGATCTAAAAGAGGGAGTGGAATGCCACTCAAGAAGTTTGCAGTGGCAATAAACATCACTTGTGACAAATCAAAATCAATTTCTAAGAAATGATCGTTGAAAGCAGAATTCTGTTGGGGATCCAAAACCTCTAGCAATGCGCTTGCAGGATCACCGCGAAAATCCGAACCAATTTTGTCGATTTCGTCCAAAAGAATTACCGGATTTTTGACCCCTGATTT
Organism: Bdellovibrionota bacterium; assembly: GCA_964201665.1. GTDB lineage: Bacteria > Bdellovibrionota > UBA2428 > UBA2428 > UBA2428 > CAXNEW01. The sequence continues at coordinate 33,245 of CAXNEW010000008.1, read as the reverse complement.
TTTGAGGCCCTGAATAATTTTTCCGGGCATAGCACCAATATAAGTTCGTCTGTGCCCGCGAATTTCAGCTTCATCGCGCATTCCACCAAGTGAAATTCTAATAAATTTACGTTCAACAGCGTCCGCAATACTCTGACCCAGAGAGGTTTTACCAACGCCCGGGGGGCCAACGAAACAAAGGATTGGCCCTTTAAGTTTTTTGGTTAAAGACTGAACTGCGAGGTATTCAATGATGCGTTCTTTAATTTTTTCGAGTCCAAAATGATCATCGTCTAAAACTTGTCGCGCGTGAACTAGGTCTAAGTTGTCCGTGGTTGTTTCCTTCCACGGCATTGAAATGATCCAGTCCAAATAATTTCTAATGACTGTGGCTTCTGCGGACATGGGGCTCATCATTCGTAGTTTTTTAAGTTCGGATTCGGCTTTTTCCTGGGATTCTTCGCTTAAGCCAACAGATTTTATTTGTTTTTCAAGTTCGGCGAGTTCACTTTTGAATTCATCCCTTTCGCCCAGTTCTTTTTGGATCGCAGCAAGTTGCTCGTTCAAGTAATATTCTTTTTGCCCGCGTTCAATTTGTCTTTTAACACGATTGCGAATGCGTCGTTCAACCTGAAGGATTTCAATTTCTTGTTGAAGATGGCTGTAAATTTTCTCCATTCGGCGCAAAACATCTGCCGTTTCGAGTAATTCCTGTTTCATTTCAAGTTTTGGATTCAAATGGGCAAGTATCGTGTCAGCAAGGCGAGACAAAGAATCTATACTTTGAATCATCACTAAAACTTCAGGCGAAATGCGCTTGTTGAGTTTTACATAAGACTCAAACGATTGGCGCAGCGAGCGGGCCATGGCTTCGGCTTCAACCTTGTTGGAGGGTTCTTCAGAAAGTTCCTCAACTTCAACAAGCATATAGGCTGAGTCATCAAGATGTTGGGTAATTTTTGCTCGCTTTTTGCCTTCGACGATGACCTTGAGTGTGCCGTCGGGAAGTTTTGTGAGTTGTAAAATGGCAGCGAGAGTTCCAACGTCATAGATGTCTTCATAGCCTGGGTTGTTGGTGTTGCCATTTTTTTGGGTGCACAAGACAACGTCAGTCTTGTCTTTCATGGATGCCTCTAAGGCGTTCACTGATTTTTCGCGGCCCACAAAAAATGGAACCTGCATGTGGGGAAAAATAACAATGTCACGGAGAGGTAGGAGCGGAACAACCTGGCGATTGGAGTTTGGATCTAAGCCCAATCCACCGGCTAAACTCTCCGCCACGTGGGCATTATTTTTTTTTGATTTTGAGGCCTTCCTTTTTTTAGGTGTGCTCATAGATTTATTGTCCCGCGAAAATCAACGAACCACAACATAAAATCGCTGCCATTTCGGACCATAAAAAAAAATTGAGATCGCGGTCTGGGCTTAAGTTTATTAAGCGCTTTCTTTTTTTGGAAGCAGGTTTGCAGACACGGTTTTTGCTGCGACGGGTTCATAGCCCAGTTGAGGCTTGGCTCCCTTTTCAATGGTCTCTGCTGTGACAAGGCAAGATTTTACTCCAACGAGACTTGGAATTTCAAACATGACTTCAAGCATCGCATTTTCAAGAATTGCTCGTAAACCTCGAGCTCCAGTTTTTCTTTTAATAGCTTCGCGAGCGACGGCCTTTAGGGCATCATCTTTGAACTCGAGATGGACACCTTCCATGTCGAGCAAACGTTGATACTGTTTGGTGATGGCATTCTTGGGTTTTGTAAGAATGTCCATAAGTGCCTCTTCGCTGAGGTCTTCCAAAGTTGCGACCATCGGCAAACGACCTAAAAACTCAGGGATCATTCCAAATTTCATAAGGTCTTCAGTTTGAACCTGCGAAAAAAGTTCACCTGAACTTCGTTTTTTCTTGTCAGGAATTGAAGCGCCAATTCCCATAGATTTTGCATGCTGACGAGATTCTACATATTTTTCAAGACCGACAAAGGCTCCGCCGCAGATAAACAAAATGTTTGTAGTATCAACTTGAATAAATTCTTGCTGGGGATGTTTGCGTCCGCCCTTTGGAGGAATATTTGCCTTTGTTCCCTCGATAATTTTTAAAAGAGCCTGCTGGACTCCCTCACCACTGACGTCTCGAGTGATAGAAGGATTTTCGCTTTTGCGTGCGATTTTATCGATTTCGTCGACATACACAATTCCGCGTTGGGCTTTTTCCACGTCCCAATCTGCAGCTTGCAATAAATTCAAAATAATATTTTCAACATCTTCTCCGACATAACCCGCTTCGGTGAGTGATGTCGCATCGGCTACAGTGAAAGGAACTCTAAGGAGCCGTGCCAATGTTTGAGCCAGCAAAGTTTTTCCCGAACCCGTGGGACCAATCAAAAGAATATTTGATTTCGAAACTTCAACCTCATCGGGTCGTGATGTCTTTGGTGCAAAAATGCGTTTGTAATGATTGTGTACGGCGACACTTAGAATTCGTTTAGCTCGTTCTTGTCCGATGATATAATCGTCAAGAGTTGATTTAATTTCATGAGGCTTGGGTACTTTTGAAAGACCTTGCTTGAGTTCTTCTTTGGATGTTTCAGCAGAGATGATTTCGCCGCACAGCCCTACGCAATCGTCACAAATATAAACAGTGGATCCAACGTAAATGGAGGGACCCTCAATAAGCTTTTTAGCTTCGCGGTGGCTTTTGCCACAGAACGAACAAAGTTGTTCTTTCATCATCTCCCCCTAAGTCTAGCTCAAGAAAGCTTTTTTCTGTGAGTCACAATTTCGTCAATCAAACCATAGGCCTTTGCCTCTTGGGGCGTTAAAAAATAGTCTCGGTCGCAATCATTCTCGATATCTTTAGGGTTTTTGCCCGTGTGATAGGAGTAAATTTCCATAAGTTGTTTCTTTAAACGGATAATTTCTTTGGCGTGCCTTTCAATGTCAGAGGCTTGGCCCTGCACTCCACCGAGGGGTTGGTGGATCATGATTCTGGAGTTGGGCAGCGCGAAACGTTTGCCTTTTGTTCCAGCAGTTAAAAGAATAGATCCCATGCTTGCGGCCATTCCCGTGCAGTAGGTAGAAACCGGGCACGAGATATATTGCATGATGTCATAAATACCCATGCCCGCTGTTACGCTTCCGCCAGGGCTGTTGATGTAAATGAAAACTTCTTTTTCGGGATCTTCAGATTCTAAAAACAAAAGTTGTGCAATCACGGCATTGGCAACTTGGTCATTGATGGCAGTACCTAGAAAAACAATCCGATCTTTTAAAAGGCGTGAGTAGATGTCATATGAACGCTCTCCTCGCGGAGTACTTTCAACTACGAAAGGAATACTAAAATATTCACTCATTAAAATTTCTCCCAAAACAAAAAAGGTTGCAAAAACTTAAGAAGAGATTGGGAAAAACCCTTAACTTTGTAGGGATTTGTCTACCAACCAATTTAAAGTTTTTAACTCAGTGACTTGCCGTACGAAACCTCCAAGGTTTCCTTTTTCTTGCAAATCCCTCAAAACTTCTTTTGGCTCGCGGCGACTTTGAATCGCAATACGAGCAATTTCTTGTCGGACCTCCTCATCGCTGGCTTTAATATTTTCAGCTTTGAGTATGGCGCCTAGCAGCAGGGAGAGTTTCACCTGGTTTGTTGCTCTTTCAGAGATCTGATTTCCCCATTCTTTGAGTCTTGCTTCGATTGCGTTTTCATCCAGACCCATTTGAGAAAGCTGAACACTGGTATCAACAGCAAGCTGTTGAACTTGCTGAGTGACTAGGGTTTCGGGTGCTTCCACCGGATTGTTGTTTATAAGCCAAGTAACAAATTCTTGGGTCAAGTTTTCGCGACTACGTTTTTCTGCTTCTGCAGTAAGGTCCTTTTTAATTCTTTCTTTTAAAGCTTCAAAATTCTCAAAGGGCCCCAATTTTTTGGCAAAATCATCATCAAAATTAGGCAAAATTTTACTTTTAACTGCCTTACATTTTACGGTGAAGTCGAGAGTTTTTCCTGAAACCGGAGTGGAGTCTTTACCCTCTTCTGGTAAAGGAAACTTAACTGTAAACTCACGCGTTTCTCCGGCTTTCATGCCGAAAATCGATTTTTCAAAATCAGGATTTAGTGTGCCATTTCCAATTTCAAGTTGTGCGTCGTTTTCGGTTGCTTGTTGAAAGGCGACCCCAGCTTCAAAGGCTTGGTAGTCAAGAGTAGCAACTAAATCTTTTTCAATGGCTCCATCTGGAAGGTCCTCAAAAGTTGCAAACTGTTTTTGTATATTCTCAAGGGTGCTTTGAATTTGAGATTCATCCACTTGAGTCGGAGTTTGCTTGATTTTATGTGAAGTATAATCTTTCAGTTCTACGGGAGGAGAAGCTTCGAAGGTGGCGCTAAATTTAAAATCAGTATCTTCTTTCAATACATAAGTGTCGACCTGGGGCTGTGTGATGGGCGAAAGGGAATGTTCCTGAAGGGCAGACTTTAAGTGCCCCTCTACGAGGTCTCGCATAATGCGAGGATTCGCAGAATCTGAGTAGAGTTTTTTTACGAGGTTCAAAGGTGCTTTGCCTTTTCTAAACCCCTTAAGCTCAACTTCGGAGCGTAGGTTTTGGAAATACCCGTTTATGTGTTCATTAACATGTTGAGCGGGGATTTCGATTGTGAGTTTTTTTTTGTGACCTTCAAGGTTTTCTACTTGGACTTTCATGTCTGGCGTTAAAGTCTCCTTGGGCTGGTAAATCAAAAGAAAAAAACAGTTGGAAGGCGTAAATTCCGCACCCAAGGGTTCCGACGAAAATCGAAATCCATTGAGAAGTAGAAAAGGGCCCCCAAAATCCCCTCTCGGGGTCTGCCCTTAGAAACTCTATAAAAAAACGAAAGAGTCCATAGAGTACAAAGTAAAGGCTTGTTGATCTTGGCAAAAAACGATTAGGTGGGCTCGAAAACTTTGCAAAATTCCAGAAAAGTAACCCTGAACCTAGCAAAAAAAGAAAGGTCGCCTCGTAAAGCTGAACGGGGTGAAGGGGCACATTTCGTTCAGCAACCGTCAAGGGGGAGGTGTAAGTTACAGCCCAAGGGAGCTTGCAAAAAGATCCATAACAACAGCCATTTAGGTAGCACCCAACGCGGCCAAGGGCGTGTCCAAGGGCCAATGCGGGTGCCAAAAATTCGAAACCTTGTTGTCGCGGGATTTTAAACCGAGGCAAAAAAATCCACAAAAAAAGCAGGCCGGTAACTAAGCCTCCGTAGAAAACCAATCCTCCCTCCCAAAAATGCCAAAATGAAATTCCTTGGGCTTTGACTCGCACTTTTTCAACCAAAAAATAGAGAATGCGAGCTCCGAAAAGTGAAACTAAAAGTCCGGCGAAGCCTAGGCTCACCCAATTTTCGAATTGGACTCTGACTAAATCACCTTTAATTTTTTCTTGAATTTTAAGTGTCGCTAAAAAGGCACAAAACCCGAGTCCCAAAAAAACGGAATAACTTGGAAGGGCCCACTCTCCCCACTGAAACAATAGCGGTAACAAATTGTAGGCCCCTAAACCTTCTGGGCCTTCTGATTGTTGTTAGTTAAAAAGGAGTGGCCAATGAGTAAAACCATAGCCACGCTTATTGCTGAATCTGCAATATTGAACACAGGCCAGTGGCAGGTGTTTGGAGAAATAAAAAAGAAAAGCGGAATACAGCTTGAACCCTCAGTCTTGTAAAACCAGTCTATAAAATCAACAACATAGCCAAATCTTACCCGGTCTATGAAGTTGCCCAGGGCTCCACCAACCACAAGACCCATGGCCACAGGGCCTAATCTTTCGGTGACTTTGAATTTTCGAATGTAGGTCCACCAAAGTATTCCCAACACAAAGAGGGGCAAAGACAAAAAGAAGACTGTTCTGACTCCTTCTCCTAAATCATTCAGCATCCCGAAGGCGGCCCCATAGTTATAAACAAGCGTAAAATGAAAGCCGTCAAACCACGGAATAGACCTTCCTTGGGTTTGCAGAGCCTCAAGGGCAATGTTTTTTGTCCATTGGTCAGCTGCGACAATGAGGGTGGCGAGAGAAAAAATTAGAGCATAAATTTTTTTCATTTAAACTAAGCTATTTTTACAGCCCACTTCGAGTTTTGGCTATAATCTGCCGCAAAAGAATCCATTTATGATACCTACCGACAAACTGAAACGTCTTCAGCGCCTTCGCGAAGTTTTTTTAGAATCCAAGGGTGAAACCCAACCCTATTGGCGAGATCTTGAAGATCTTGATGTTTATGATTCCGTTTTTGGAGCACGGCTGGGTGAAAAATGGAGAGCCGTTTGGGAAGAAATTCTGCCTGGAAAAACTTTTCCCGCAATCAATCACCTCGTTGATTTTGGCTGCGGAAGCGCTCGAGCGAGCCGTGAAACCTTAAAGAGTTTCCCGAATATAAAAACAATTCATTTAGTCGACCATTCTGATTTTGCGTTGAGTTGGTCTGAGGCCTGTCTCCAGGAAAAATTCCCTGAAGTAGAAGTTAAAAAATCATCAACCTTAGAAGGGGTCGATAAAAATTCCTGGCTTTTAGTAAGCCACGTTGTAAACGAAATGTCTGTTGGCGAGGTCGAAATTTTAAAAGCCCAAGCTAAAGAATTTTTGGGTTTTGTTTGGGTTGAACCTGGAACTCCTCAACATTCGAAACAACTTGTGCAGCTTCGAGAAAATTTTTTTAAAGAAGGTAAACGAAAAAATATTTTAGGTCCTTGCCCTCAAGGGACCCGGGAATGTCCTTTGGCAAATGGCAAAAGTGACGACTGGTGCCACTCGTTCACACAAGTTCAGTCGGATCTACACCAAGACGGAGAATTTAATAAGGCTATAAAAAGTCTAGGAATCGACAATCGGTCGGTTCCATTTTCTTATTTGGCCGTTGCTCGGAATATAGAAAACTCAAGTCCTAAAATAATGCCCAGCCAGGGCAGAGTTATCGGCCGACCAAGAGTTTATAAAGGATTCGTGAAGTTTCTGTGTTGTGACGGAAGATTGGGCCTTCAGGAGTTAAGATTTCAAAAACGTGAATCTAACGAAGTTTTTAAGGCTTTCAAGGACGATAAAATTAGGTATTTAAATAACTTTATAGTTGAAGGGGTCGACTGCAAATTACCTCTCAATAGTTTTTCTCAATAATTTTTAATTTTTTCCAAGGAAAATGATTTTATGAATAAAAATAAAACTGAAAAATCTTCGCAGTTTCGGTTTCCCGAATTTGGAACGGACTACAAGTTTTCGGAACTTGAAATCGGTGTGATTGAGTTTTGGAAAAAAAATCAGATATTTCAAAAGTCAGTTGGGACCGAAACAACAAGGCCAACCTATTTTTTTTATGATGGTCCTCCATTTGCAACGGGTCTACCGCACTATGGCCATCTCCTTGCTGGAACCATAAAAGATATTGTGCCTCGGTACTGGACTCAGCGAGGGTTCAGGGTTCCTAGAAAATTTGGGTGGGACACCCATGGACTTCCTATCGAGTTTGAGATGGAAAAAACTCTTAACCTCAATGGTTCATTAGATATCCAAGACTATGGCGTTGATAAGTTTAACGAGGCGTGCAGAGGGATTGTTCTGAGGTACACAGAACAATGGAAAAATGTTGTCGAGCGACTGGGCCGCTGGATCGACATGGAAAATGATTACAAGACCATGGATCCAGAATTCATGGAATCGGTATGGTGGGTTTTTAAAAAACTGTTCGACAGTGGCCTCATTTATGAAGGCAAAAAAGTTGTCCCCTATTCGTGGCGCCTTACGGCACCCCTTTCAAATTTTGAAGCTTCTCTTAATTACAAGGACATTCAAGACCCTGCGATTACAGTTTTGTTTCCGATTAAGGACTCCAAGAAATTTGCAAATACGGCGTTTGCCGTTTGGACGACGACTCCATGGACCTTGCCCTCAAACCTGGCAATAGCTGTGCATCCGGATTCAAATGTCGTGAAGTATGGAATTTTTGATTTGAAAGAACCCTTCGGACAAATCCAAAAAGTCATAATGGCCCAAAATTTGGGCGAAAAATTTGGCCTTGAAAATTTTGCCCCTGTCGAAAATTCAGAAATTTTAAATCTTTTTTATGAGCCAATGTTTAGCTGTTACCATGATCAGCAACGAAAAGATGAAATGGCCTTTCGATCGATTTCCGCTGAATTTGTTAGTGCAACCGACGGAACCGGTTTGGTTCATATGGCGCCCAGTTTTGGTGAGGATGACTTTTTTGCCTGTAGAGAAAATAAAATTTCTTTGGTCGACCCAACAGACTTTCAGGCTTCCTTTACTAAAGAAGTTGCAAATGATTCTCGTTTGTCCGGAATCGTGGGATTGTTTGTTAAAGATGCCGACAAAATAATTATTAAAGTTATTAAAGAAAGCGGGCGCTTGTTTAAGCAAGACACACTTCAGCACTCCTACCCCTTTTGTGAAAGGTCCGACACTCCACTTATTTACAAAGCCATTTCAAGTTGGTTTGTGAATGTTGAAGCCATCAAAGAAAAAATGGTGACTAACAACAAAGCCATTCATTGGGTCCCCGAACACATTAAAGAGGGAAGATTCGGAAAATGGCTCGAAAACGCCAGGGATTGGTGCATTTCAAGAAACCGATTTTGGGGCACGCCGATACCAGTATGGAAATGCAAAAATTGCTCTGAAAAAACAGTCATAGGCTCGCGAAAAGAACTCGAAGAATTTTTGGGCTCCAAACAACCTGATTTGCACATGCATTTTATTGATAAACATCAACCCGATTGCAAAAAATGCGGGTCCAAAAGTTCTATGAAACGAACGCCCGAAGTTTTGGATTGTTGGTTTGAAAGCGGATCAATGCCCTATGCCCAAAGTCACTATCCTTTTGAAAATGCAGCTGAATTCGAAAAAAGTTTTCCAGCAGATTTTATTGCCGAGGGTTTAGACCAAACTCGAGGTTGGTTTTACACTCTTACGGTGCTTTCTGCGGCCCTCTTTAATAAGCCTGCCTTTAAAAATTGTATTGTAAATGGATTGGTTCTTGCCGAAGACGGAAAAAAAATGAGTAAACGTCTGCGGAATTATCCAGACCCTTTGGAAATTTTTAAAAAATATGGAGCCGATCCTCTAAGGCTTTACTTGATGCAGTCCCCGGCAATGTATGGGGAAGACCTGAAGTTTAGCGAAAAAAATCTAGTTGAGCTCATGAGGGCGGTGATGATTCCACTTTGGAATGCCTACGGTTTTTTTTCGTCATACGCTAATATCGATAACTGGAAACCGCCCGTTACCTGGAATGATCCCAGAGCTGAAACACCTAATGCTGATTCGGACAGATGGATACTCGCGCGGTTGCAGGAAGTTGAAATCGGAATTCACAAATCAATGGAGCAGTATAACTTAAATGGAGTTGCCCCTTTGCTTGTTGGGTTTATTGATGATCTCACGAACACTTATATTCGACTCAATCGAGGTCGTTTCTGGGCTTCAACTGAAACAGGCTCACAAAAAGACAAAGACGAAGCTTACAGAACCTTAGGCGGTGTTTTGTATCGGCTTTCGGTACTTATGGCCCCTTATCTGCCATTTTTGTCGGAAGTTTTTTTTGCGGCTCTCAAAGGCGAAACCCTAAGTGGAAATTCCAAGTTTTCCGAAAGTGTTCATCTAACTCAATTTTCTGAACAAAAATCGAGTGCAAAAGATTTCCCGGTTCTCGCATTAACTCCGGGCCAACAAAAACTTATCGCCCAGTTTGACTTGGCTAAACGGATTATGTTTTTGGGGCGAAGCCTTAGAGCTGAAGCAAAAATTGGAATTCGCCAGCCCCTGGCAAAAATGAGAGTGGCAGGTGTGAGTCGAAACCAATTTGACGATTTAATGGTTTTAAAGAATCTTGTTCTTTCGGAACTCAATATTAAAGAAATCGCTTTTGAATTACGGGCCGCTGACTTGGTTGAAGAAACTGTTAAACCTAACCACCGAATTCTTGGAAAAAAAGTGGGACCAGCCATGAAAAAAATTCAAGACATTTTGGCAACTTGGGGGTCCACTGAAATTAGTGAATTTGAAAAAACCGGGAGGGCTAATATTGAGGGATTTGATTTGATCGCAGAGGATGTTCAAATCGTTCGAAAGGCAAAGCCAGGCCAATTTGCTCAATCCTTTATGGGATTAGTTGCTGAAATTGATATTCAACTTAGCCCTGAATTGGTTCGAGAGGGATTACAGAGAGAGTGCGTCAACCGTATTCAGCAACTCAGGAAAGAGAAAAAATTTCAGTTCTCAGATCGAATTTTCATCAAATGGGCAGCCACCCCGGGTTCACTCGTTGAAGAAATTTTTGAAAAAGAATCGGGTGAATCCTCGCTTATCGGAAAAGAAACTCTGGCTCGAGAGTTCAAAAAAGATTCTAAAAAAGATTTTTCAACGGACTTGATTGAAAATTTTGGTGAACTCGGAGAACTCAAAATTTTTATCGAAAAAATTTCTAATTGAACCGGTGTTTAAGAGTTGTTGGTCGCGCAAAAAGGCGCCTCGGAGTTTTTCTTGAAGAGTTCCCAAATATAATTTTTCCCATTGTGCTCAAATGCTTGAGGCGGCGGGGTCGTAGTGGTCGGCTGGGAAAGTGAACTTCTCATGAGAGCCTCTTCGGTTTCTGAAGGTCGGCACAATTCAGGAAATCGAAGGGGCCGAAAAAAAAGGTCACCAGTTAAGGGCCAAGTCCAAGCAAGTGAGGACCTGTTTTCAGCATAAAAGCTAATTATTTTTTCGAGCAAAGGAAGGGCTCCGGAGGCGCCGGTAAATTTTGTTTTTCCATTGTCGTCGCGGCCTGTCCAAGCAAGAGCTACCAAATTCGGAGAAAGGGCCGCATACCAAGCGTCGCGTAAATCTGAACTACTTCCCGTTTTTCCGGCCCAAGCTTGGCTCAAATTGAGTTTGCCTCCGAGAGAACGTGAGGTTCCACGTCGCAAAGCTCCCTCCAGAGTGGCCATGACAAGCCTGGCTCCAGCCTGACCAAAATTTGTGGAATCCTCATTCGAAATTTCGCCCGTAGGTCTAAAAAAAGACAAATTACATGCAAAATCGGCAGCATCTTGTGCCAGGCCCAAAGTCTGGCGGGTAAGTTTTAGGTAAGCAAGCAAGACATCCCAGGGTGTTTGCTCCACAGACCCTAAAATGGCCGAGGGTAAGGCGCGATCTGGGGGTAACTTAAGTCCATGTGCCCGAAGTGGATCGAAGACATCATTAAGTATTCCATTTGGAAAACGTGTTTTGAAAATTTCAATGATTGGAATATTTAAAGATTCTTCGATTGAGGTCCTTAACGAAACAGGACCACGAAATTTTTTGTCATAGTTTTCTGGTTTCCAGTTTCCCCGGCCTGAATCATAGGACCACTCAAGCGGTTTGTCCTCAATCAGTGTGGATAGCTGAAGCGAAGAATCATTTTCAAGAAGAGGTGCAATTTCGAGGGGTTTCATAAGAGAGCCAATGGGTCTTCGACTTTGCTGAATGCGGTCGAGTTGGGTGACTGAGTAACGAGTTCCTCCCACGTAAAACTTGATCGTGCAGTCTTGCGGGTCGGCGCCCACAATGAGTGCTTGATGTTCGGGGCCAACCTGATTGGAAAATTGAAGGAGGGCGTTCTCAGCGATTTCCTGAACCTCAAGGTCGAGAGCAATTTCAACATCAAAGCCGCCTTTTAAAACATTTATTTCGCCTTTTTCTTCAACAAGGGCTTTTCTTAAAGCATCCATCAGGTAGGGCGCTCGCGAATTTGAAGCCACAGGTGATTCCTTGGGCAGGGGCTTTTGCATGGCTAATTCGAGTTCGGATTGAAGCAGGAATTCATTTTCCATCAATGACTTTAAAACGCGATCGCGCCGGGCCCGAGTTTTTTCTGGGTTTTTCCAGGGAGAATAAATTCCGGGTCCAGCAATCATGGCGGCAAGTAGAGCGGATTCATGAATTTCAAGTTCTTTGGGAGGTTTACCAAAATAATATTCTGAACCACGGCCCACTCCGTGAATCTGAATGTTCCCAATCTGACCCAAATAAATTTCATTTAAATAGGCCTCTAGGATTTGATCTTTTGTAAATCTTTTTTCAATCAATGCAGCCAAAATAATTTCAGTGAATTTTCGTTTGATTGTTTTTTCACTCGTCAGGAGAACGTTTTTTACTAACTGTTGAGTGAGAGTGCTTCCGCCTTGGGAATACCTAAGTGAAACAATGTTAACGTACACAGCTCTTAGAATTCCCAAAATATCAAAGCCTTTATGATCAAGAAACCTGGGATCTTCTAGTACCAAAACACTTTGAATGAGGTGGTTGGGAAACTCCACGAGTTCCAAGGGGCGTCGTTCTTCGAGTCGCCCATAGCTGAGTGAACCTAACCATTTTTCAGCTCCCGATTTAGGGTCAAAAGCGAGTACACGAACCGATCCCTGCTGGTTGCGCTCCGCAAACTTGGGCTCAATAAGCGGAGACCACTCGTTGTCGATTTGAAAAATCCAAACAGAAAGCCCGATAGCAAAAACAACAAAAAATAAAATTGAAATTTTAAAAACAACTTTGAAAAATCTATTGAAAATAAATTTTTTAAAAAATCCCGGAAACATTGATTGAATATCATCCTCTTTATCGGCTTCGTAAATGTCGCCTGTTTGCTGGTGCTCCGCTTATTCTGCGCCTGCGAGGCGTCAAAATTTTGGGCCTGACAACTCATGTATTGTAACGTATTTTGTTTGACAGAGTTTGGAGGTCACCGTAACTACTCTGTTTGTTGGGGAACTCGAAAGATCTTCACCACGACCGCATCCGGATCTCGTCGACTTTTGTCATTGGTCTCCCCCGACAGGGTCGACGCGATTCGGGTGCGAGGTTAAATCACCTGCTCGGGTTGGTCCCAAAGGTCGATTGTGGTTTAGGGAATCCGCTAGAGGTGATTTCAAAATGTTCATAAAAAAATTCAATTTAAAAATTAATAACAAATCGGTGAAGCAATCATTTATTGTTTGCCTTGGGTTTTCGATTGCAGGTTTGACACGGTCGGCAACACTTACCGTAGGTGGTGACTATCGATTTGGATCAAATCTGTATAGCAACCTCGATGCCGGGCCAGGCGTTCGTGCAGGTGGTGGCAATACGAGTACGTTTTGGGAAACAAGATTGCTTGTGCGCCCCGATATTCTTATTGACGACCGTTTTTCATTTAAAAACGAGTTTAATCTTTTGCAGTTAAAGCCCAGAACCCAAAGTTCTGGTGCCATTCAAAATGATGTTCCGCCAGATTTTGGAGCCCCCTTAGATCGAACCTTGGGATTTGAAAGCGATTCCATGGGGCCAGTAGTTCGTAAAGCCTATTTAGAATGGGCGAGCGATTGGGGCTTAATGAGAGTTGGGCGCCAACCAAAAAACTGGGGATTGGGAATTCTCTATAATTCAGGGTCAGATCCGTTGAATGATTACAGCACCCACGTTGACCGGGTTGGTTTTCAGGCTCTTCTTGGAAATCTAGGTTTGCATTTAGGTTACGAAAAATCAGCTGAAAATTCTCTCAACCTTGATGATGATGACGCTGAGGTTTTTGAAATTGCTTTGGACTATTCAAATCCAGAAGCACTTTTTGACGTAGGTATGCTGTATTCAAGAGGCAAGCGTCTCCCACTAGCGGGCTTGGGGCTTGTGAGTTCTCATGACTTTTCAATTTTTAGTTCTCGAAGGTGGGGTTCCTTCCAATTGGGAGCCGAAGCGGCTTCAATTGACCAAGAGGGTGCCGGATCAAAACTGGGAGTTCTGACTCAAATTGATTGGATTCCTGAGGCCTGGAATTTAGGATTTGATTTTGCTTATGCTTCGGCAAACTCAACCGGAAATTTTGCGTTTCACCCCAATTATCAGCCCTTCATGATTCTGTTTAGGCAAGGTTTAGGACCTAGTCGCAACACCAATCAGGTTCGAGGTGGTGTAAGTGGAGCCAATCAAGTTGGTGGTGCCGTGGGCGAAGGATCGGGCGCAGGGGCCTTGGTGGCTAAAGCTCGTTTGTTGTTTAATTTTGACCAAGAAAAATACAAGTTAGGAACTGATTTCGGGTTTGCAAAACTTGTTAATCAGGGTAGCAACGCCGGAACTTCATTGGGTTTTGAAACTGATATTCATTTAGCCCATAAATGGTACAAAAATTTTACAATGAACTATGGCCTAGGTTTGTTGTTTCCCTCTTCGGCTCTAGGTCAAAATACCCAAACTGTTTGGGGTTTCCAATTAAGAGGGGTTCTACTTTTTTAAGTTTATGGGGGGATTTTGATTTCTACATTGTTGTGAGGAAATTTTTTCAACAGATTAAACAACTTAGAGTTACAGCAGTTTAGCCAAGCTATTCTCACGGAGCACAATGTAGGAAGCCCGGGCCTTCGCAAGAAGGTCCGGGCGCTTTTTTTTTGCATCTCAGCATGAAAAGGTCTTTACGAGGCACCTCTCTGGTTGACCCTTTTGCTTTTCGGCCAAAAAATCAGGCTCGGATAGTGAAAGCTTTGGAATGTCTCCAAAGCGAAAGGGGAAAAAATGAAACTTAACTTTTTAGGACTAGGTCTAGGATTACTCGTTTCGGCTCAAAGCCTGCAAGCTAAGGTGGCGCCTTCGAGCGTACCTGCCATTGCTATGAAGGCATTGATGCAGGCTGATCTCGCAGAATCGGCTGCAAACTTAATCAATTGGAAAGTCGGTGATTACCAAGACCTTCAAATTGAATTCGTTTTTGGCGGTGGCGATGGAAGTAAAGTTGCAACAAAAGAAGACAAAGAAAGAAATGCAATTTGGCTTGAAACCAACATGACCATTATGGGCCAAAAGCAAAAAACTGAAGCTCTTTTTGATCGAGCCACAGCCGAAGTTCTTGAGCTTATTGTCAACGGTCAAAAACAAGACCCAAAAGAGGGTGGCGATGGCGAAGTCGAAATTATCGAACAGTCTGAAACCAAAGTAACTGTTCCTGCTGGGACCTTTGAATGTATCTACATTAAGGCAAAAACAAAATCACAAGGTCAAGAAATGATAGTTCAACTTTGGGCTAACCCCATTGATGTCACTCTAGATGGAGTCCTTAAGCTTTCTGCTGAAACTGCATTTGGAGATCTTGTTATCTCTTTGAAAAAATTCGGAAACAAAAAATTATAATCAATTCTTGATTTGTTTGTGGGCCCAGGCCAAAAGTATCTCAGATTGAGACACTTCTTTGGCCTGGGCCTTTTTATTTCTATTTTCAGCTGGGGCTCTCCAGTTTTTTCCCAAAATTTAAATTTTACTGAAGATGAATGGCTTGAGGTTTTTACTTATCTAAAGCAAGAAAATAAACCCGAAGTCTGGGCTCAGTTTGAAACTCGTTATTTTGAGTGGGGCTGGGAACACCAGCGACTTTTGGATCTGTGGATTGATCATTTGTTACTCCTTAAGGATCGAAAAAGTTTAAATGTTTGGGCCCGAAAATTTTTTCAAAGCGCTCGCTGCGCAAATCTGGGAGAGAATTCGGCATTGTGTGAGCGTTTTAAGAAAATTTGGTCAGGTCACCTTGACCAAATTATGTTTTTTGAATCTTCAGCGGCCAAAATGGAGCTCCTAAGAAAACTCTCTAAAAAAGGAGACTGTTTGGCAGGTCTTCCGCTCTTTAATGAAATTTTGCAAAAGGAGGGTGAGTTCTCTGGTCTACTTGAACTTTCTTTGAGTCTTGGTGATTGTCAGAGATCTGCCGAGGAAATAGAGTCTTTAAAAGGGCGGATGTTTGAGTTGAGGTTGTTCAATTGACACGTGATTTATGGCTTCTGTTTGTAGCCAATACTTTTGTAGTCCTGAGTTCGGTCTACTTTGCCATTTTCAAATTTTCAAAACTCCAACTGAGCGAAGAAACACGAAGGCGAAATCGGACAGTCATTAGCAACGCTTTTTTTAGAGAGTTTTGGTATTTTTTAATTGATCCTTTAAAACTTAAACTCATCAAATGGGATGTAAATCCAAACACAATAACTTTTGTTGGAATGTTGTTTTCGGTTTTGGGTGGATTGGCCTTTGGTTTGGGAGAATTTGGACTTGGAAGCTGGATGATTATTTGTTCGGGTACATGTGATGTCTTTGATGGTCAGCTCGCTCGGGCAAAAAAAATATCCCTAAAATCAGGAGCCTTTTTTGACTCGACTTTAGACAGAGTCGCAGAAGCTGCAATCTTTGGCGGATTTTTGTGGTTCTTTAGGAATGACTCTGTCTTTTTTATGTTTTCATTATTTGCTGCAATGTCCTCTCAGATCATCAGTTACTGCCGGGCAAGAGCTGAAGGTTTAGGTTTTAATAGCGGGTCCGAGAGAGGGCTTTTTCAGAGAGCGGAGCGTTTTATTATTTTGGCAGTCGGAACAGCCTTGTCCCCGCTTTTTGATGTCTATTTTGAGCCCTTCCTTTTGGCTAAAATTACAATTGCAGTGATCGGTTTAGGTACCTTGCAAACGGCGTTTTCCCGTTGCGTCGGCCTATACTACGAAATTAAAGCCTTTGAGAAAAATTCAGCCCGCTAATTGAGTTTTAAAAAAACTCTTCATCGTTGGATTCTGGTTCTTTAATGGGGTTGGGATCAACAAACTTTGGTTCGGATTCTTTCCCCTGAATTTCTGCTTGAAAAACTCCTGCATCTTGATCGGTTGTAATGTCGACCTGTTGAAAAGTTTTTTTCTGATTAGATTTTCTTTGGGCCCACCGATACGTGAGTCCGACAGCAAATTCATTGAATTTTGCGCTATCCCCGCCAAAAAGTGAATATGAATATTTAAAATTAAAAGCGTACTTGGGACTTAGCCAAAGATCGACTTGAGGCTCCAAATTCATTCCCCAGGGATTCTGGGCTAAGGCATATTTGGAATCGCCGAAAGCAGATCTCAGTTCGCTAAGGTCTGAAAGTTCTTCAGGTGTGGTTTTAGACCCCATAGAAAAATTTCCACGCAGACCTAAATTAAAGTCTACTTTATGAGTCACAAAACCAAACCCAATTTGAAGCGGAATCTCTGAGGCAAAGCCCGAAAATCTTTGAGTCAATCCGAAGTCGCCACGAATTCGTACATGTTTTCCGGGCCAAAATTCCTGAGTAAGTAAAAAGCTTAGATCAGTTTGTCCATCGCCCAAAAAAACTGATTTCTCTGGGTTTGGTGAGCCTAAATCAATGAGATTGGGATTTTTATAGGTTGGAAATTTGGCAACGACAGCAAAACCTAGTGATCCACCCGGGACATCAAAATAGCGATACTCGCCAAACAAAAAATTATCCGAAAATTTTGATTTATAGAAGGACTCACCAAGGGTTGGATTTTTTAAGGTAACCCGATCCCAGTTAACAAAAAAACCAGCAGAGAATCTTCGGTTGGGTTGAAATTCGCCTCTCAGGCTACCGCGAAGGACTTTAACGGATGAAGCATCCAATAGTAGTTGATTAGAAGACCCCGACACAAAATTGGAATTTGTGCCCAAATATCCAAAATCAAAACCCAGATGATAAGACTCGTCGGTCGGGAATCTATGAGTGGGAAAAACAGGCCCACGGTTAGCCGCCCATCCAGCAAAATAACTTGAGCCACAAACGAGAAAAAGAAATCTTTTTAAATTAAGGGTCATTACCCTCTATTTGAACATGAAGTTTCGGACTAAACAATTCGCCCAACAAGATCATTGCCAGCGATTTCAGTGATTTTAACCTTAACGTAGTCCCCGACTTTGGCAGTTCCCTCTTGAATGAGAGTTAAATTATCAACACTAGGAGCCTGACCAAAGTGCCGACCTTTTAAAAGAAGTTCTGTTTCGGGATGATGCCCCTCAATGAGGACTTCGATTTCCTGGCCAATATATTCTTTCAGTTTCTCAGAACTTACTTTCGACTGAAGAAGTTGAATTTTATTTTTTCGAGACTCTTTTGTTTTCTCGCTCAGGTCATCTTTAAATTTTTCGGCTGAAGGCGTGCCTTCTTCTTCGCTGTAAGTAAAAACGCCGATGTGATCAAAATGACCTTCTCGAACAAAACTCTCCAGCTCGTCAAAATCTTGAGCGGTTTCTCCAGGAAAACCCACCATGAGAGAAGTTCGAAGGACAATGTCAGGTATTTTTTTCTTCAAATCTGAAACAACTCGGCGAATGTCTTGGCCGGTGGTTTTTCTGTTCATCCCCTCTAGAATTGAGTTTGAAATATGCTGAACAGGGACATCAAGATATTTGCATATTTTATCTTCTGATTTTATGAGCTCAATGACCTCGTCAGAAAGTTGATCGGGATAAACATAAAAAAGTCTAATCCACTTTAGTTTTTCAATTTTGACTAACTCGCGAAGGAGACCGGCCAGAGTCGCACCGTCTTTTCGGTCACGACCATAGTCAGTTAAGTCCTGAGCAATTAAATTAAGTTCAGTTACACCTGTATTTACTAAATCCTGAGTTTCCTTGATTAGGGTGTTGATACTTCGCGACCGTAGGGGGCCACGAAGTTTTGGAATAATACAAAAACTGCACCTTTTGGCACAACCCTCGGCAAGCTTGAGAAATGCAGTATAAAAAGGCTGACTATTGAGTCTTGGCAGGTCGTAGTCTTTGAGGCGCTCAGCAGGGGGAGCGAAAATTTGTGGACCCGCAGAATCGCTGCTTTGAATGTCGAGTTTATCGACTGCTTCAACAATGCGGTTGAAACTTGCTGTGCCCATGACCAGGTCAATTTCGGGTAGAGATTCTTTCAATTCACCTGGATATCTTTCGGCCATGCATCCGGCCACCACAAGTTTCTGGCAGCGGCCTTTTTTGGGATTTTTAAACTCTGCAGCTTCTAGAATTGTATCAATGGATTCTTGTTTGGCTTCTTTAATGAATCCGCAGGTGTTTACTAAAATGAGATCAGCCTTGTTGGCCTCAGCGGTAAAGGAATAGCCCTCTTTGTTAAGAAGTCCGGCCATAACTTCGCTATCAACAAGGTTTCTGGCACAGCCCAGTGAAATAATATGAACATTTTTCATTTAGAGCATTCTCACTTTTAAAACTCAATCCCTAAAGTTGATAAACTGAAGAGGGGGGCCAAAGTTTTGGGTTCTAAGTTCTGCGATAACTAGCTGCAAATCGTCTCGATTTTTTCCGGTAACACGCAACTGGTCTTTATGGATTTCAGAGGTCACTTTAAATTTTTTTTCTTTAATAAATTTATTAATCTCTTTACTCTTTTCGGTGGCGAGGCCCTGAATAATTTTAATGTTTTGTCGCAAGAGTCCGCCTGATGCGTTTTCAACTTTGCCATCCTCTAGAGATTTTGGAGAGATTCCTCGTTTGTTGAGTTTTGTGAGTAGCAGCGTTTTTACGGCATCCAATTTGTAGTCATCATCAGCCAAAACACGAAGCTCACTTTCAACAAGTTCGACGGTGCTTTTAGAACCTTTAAAGTCAAATCTCTGGGAAATTTCTTTTAGAGTGTGTTGAAGCGCATTGGATACTTCTTGCATGTCCACTTTAGAAACGACATCAAAACTGGGCATAAAAAATCCTTTCCAAATTCATAGTTTTTCGACCTTTGACCCAGGGGGAATTTTAGCAACAAAGGTCTCAGGTGAAGGTTTGGTAGCCAATTTTTGGTGAGAAGTCACAATGATTGTTGTTTTTCCACCTAGAGCGTCCTCTAAAACAGCCTTTTGGGGGGCATCCGATCGGGTGTCAAAATAGAGACTCACTCGAAGAATCTCCTCGGGAACCTTGGGTTCAAGAACCAGCTCCAGGTTTTGGTTCTGAATAGCAGATGTAATGTTAAATGATTTCAAAAGCTTGGCCGTTGATGCTTTGTTTTCAAAATCAATTCCCCTAAGCAAAAGTAAATACTGGTTGAGCTCAACATTTTTCAGTTGCTCGAAGTGTTTTACCGAGGTTGGCTGAGTCGGGTCAGGGCGGGTTTTGATTAGCCAAGCCTCTTTGCCGTTTGAAACAAATTCTGAGGGGTCACTTCCTTCAACCTTGTAAACAAAACTTGATGGGGGCGAGAAAGTGAAATTTCCAAGAGCAAAGGTGCCCTTTCCTAAACCGACTGAATAGGTTTCTTGAGAAAAGGCGGCCGACCAATTTCCTAAATTCTTATATTTTTTTGAAACAACTTTTAAAACCATGGTGGTTTGAGGGCTGAGTGAGATGGAATTTTTGGCCAAAGGAGGCAACTTTTCGGCGTAAGCCATAGATTCCAAAAACCCTGCAATTAAAATACCTGTAAAATAAATTTTTAAGAATTTGCGCTTCACTAGGCCATTGGTACTACTTCAAAAGGCGCTTGTCCGGCGTGTTTTAACAACCTGCCAAAACTTCGCGTGGTTTGCCCGCAGTTGTCTGTTCGCCGACAATTCCACGAGCTTCCATTTGCTCCATGATTCGCGCGGCGCGAGAATATCCAATCTGAAAGCGTCTCTGAATGAGTGAGGTTGAAATTTTCCCTTTTTCTTTTGCAAAATTTAGAACTTCTCCATAAAGCGAATCCAAGTCGTTGTTATCAAGGGGTGAGGTGCCATTTTCATCCAAATCCGGGGCAAGAATTTCGTCCTTGTAGGCGGGTTCGCCTTGTTCGCGCCAGTGCTGGCATACCTTCTCAATTTCTTCGTCCGAAACAAAGCAGCTCTGAATTCTGCGAAGGCCCATGGGGCCGGTGTTGGTAAAAAACATATCTCCGCGACCCAAAAGTTGCTCGGCCCCGGTGCAATCTAAAATAATGCGACTGTCTGAACTCGAGGCTACCCTAAGGGCTGCTCGGCTTGGGCAGTTGCTTTTAATGAGTCCTGTCACCACGTCCGCTGAAGGTCTTTGAGTGGCCATAACTAGATGAAGGCCTGCTGCACGCGCCAACTGGGTCAGTCGCACGATTGATTGCTCAACATCGCGTTTGGCTGTGAACATCAATTCTGCAAGTTCGTCGATGATAATTACAATGTAGGGAAACACTTCAGCCGATTCACCTTCGGGAAGTTCAGAAATTTTTTGATTGTAGGCTTCCAAATTTTTTGCCGAAAGTTTTTGCATAAGCATGTAGCGACGCTTGGTTTCTGAAACGGCCCATTTGAGAGCTTGGCTGGCATCGCTGGCGTCATTAACTATGGGTAAAAGTAAATGCGGAATGTCTTCGAAAATTTTAAACTCAACAAGTTTTGGGTCTACAATAATGAGTCTCAAATTTTCGGGAGTAAAGCGACAGAGTAATCCCGTCAGTAAAGAGTTAACTAAAACTGATTTACCCATACTGGTGGCTCCACCAATAAGCAAGTGGGGCATTCTTGAAAGGTCTTCACAAATGGGGCGGCCTTCTCCATCTTTTCCTAAGACCAAGGGAAGACGCATGGTACGGGCCCGATCTATCGTTGACTCAAAAACATCGCGAAGAACAATGTCTTCTTTGTCAGAGTTGGGAACTTCAATTCCGGCGACCGATTTCCCTGGAATTGGAGCCACGATTCGAACACTTCCAACACCGAGGGCCATAGCGAGGTCGGTTGATGTTGAAATTATTTTTTGAACCCTCACCCCAGGAGCAGGTTGAAACTCATACATTGTGATTATTGGACCAGGCGAAATTTCGGTAATTTCGCCCTCGACTTCAAAGCTTTTGAGGGATGCCGTGATTTTTTTTGCAGTTTCTAAAAGCTGATCCTTGGAGGGGCCTTTAATTTTTCTTTTAGGCGCTTCGAGTAAGTTTATAGGGGGCAATGACCAATGGAGGGGTTGTTGGGGGGCGGGTTTTCTTTTGACTAAATTTTTTCTGTTTGTATTGAGATTTGAGTCTTTGTCAGAATGTTCGCGAATTAAGGGTTCTGTCGAAGAAAATGGTTCAAGGGTTTCATTGGAATCGGGGTCTTCGTTTTGGATTGTTTCCGGGGGCACTGCGGGAGCTGATTGAGTGGGTCTCGATTTTTTTAGATTTTTAAAAAGTTCAGGAACTTTCAGTTTCCAGGAAAATTTATCAGTTTGTAGAAATTTATATTTTTGTGAGGCCGACTCAATGACCCTAATTGCCCACTTACCAAAAACTTGTGGCAAGTTTTCCCACCAGACTAAAACAAGGGCCCAAACCATTGTTAGAATTAATAAGAAGGAACCCACCTTTCCGAGAAGGGGTCGGGTAGCCGCCCCAAGCCCAATTCCCAAAAGTCCCTGGGGGGGGAATGCCATTACACCCGTATCGGTTCGAATGAGTTCAAACAGCAACGTTGACGAAACAACACTGAGAACAAGGGCCACTGACCACCTCACGCCCAAGATGGGGCTGGAGTTTCTTTCGCCGCCTCCAAGCCATCTGAGAAGTGCTACGACAAGAAGGAGGGGGATTGCCCAAGCGCTCCAACCAAAAATTTGAAATAAAATATCGGCAGACCAAGAGCCTAAATATCCCAAAACATTTTTGGGCGAAGCCCAGTCGCTAGAAAACGAAGAAAAGCTTGGATCTTCGGGTGTGTATGAACCCAGCGAAAGGATCAAACTCAGGGCTCCAAGGCCAATTGCAAAGGCCCTAGACCAAGGCGGAGATAAGGTTTGGGTGGGTTCTCGAGGATCGACTTTCGCCATAAACTAATAATTTTGCTCCTCTTTTTAATATTGCACGAAGCCCCTAAAAACACGAGCGACACTCTATTGACAGACAGGGGAAGGCCCTTTAGCTTCGCGGTAATCCCAAACAAATCAGTTTCTTAGGGTTTGTATTAAATAAGATCTCTTTTTCGAGGTCTATCGGAGCTAACCAAAAACCAATTCCCCGGAGGAATCTCCACTCAAATTCAAAAATTATGGCAGAAGAAATAAAAGAAAAATCTAATCCCAAATCAAAAGTCGGTTCTCTTCGTGGGCGAGGTGGAAAAGATAAAAATCCAGCCCCAGATATTGCTCCAAGCGAAGAAGCGAGTCCCGGAAATGGACCCGCTCCGATTGAAGTTCAGTCTCCACGGCAAAATCCGAATGTGGTTCCACAGGAACCCGATCAGGGCAACCGTGCGGTAAACTCCAACGAGGAAAAAAACGAGCAAAAGAACGAACAAAGAGCTGAACGGCCAGGACAAAAACCCGAGCACAGGCCAGACTATCAAAGGCATCAAACAAAGGGCCAAAATCAGGGTCCTGTAAATAAGAGCCCTGATGCTCCTTCAGCCCCGCCCGCAGAAAGACCCAAGCCCGTAGTTGATAAACTCAATCTCAGAGAACTTAAACAGCAGGACATTAAAAACATTGTCGATCTCGGACTTAAGTATCACATCGAAAATGCCTCGGGATTACGACGTCAAGATCTTATCTTTTCAATCCTTCAGGCCCACGCTGCGGCTACTGGAGAAATCTCGACCGAAGGTGTTCTTGAAATTTTGCAGGACGGTTTCGGGTTTTTGAGATCTCCAGATTATAACTATCTCGAGGGTCCAGATGATATTTATGTAAGCCCAAGCCAAATCCGGCGTTGGCATTTACGAACCGGTGACACAATCTCAGGGACAGTTCGCCCTCCGAACCCCGGCGAGCGTTATTTTGCTCTTCTGCGATTAGACTCAGTCAATTTGGAAGATCCCTCTGTTGCGCGCGACAAAATTCTTTTTGAAAACCTGACTCCCGATTACCCGGATACTCGAATGGATCTTGAATATGATCCTAAAAACATGACCACGCGAATAATTGATTTGTTTGCTCCGATTGGTCGCGGGCAGAGAGCACTCATAGTGGCTCCTCCTAAAGCGGGCAAAACGGTCATGCTTCAAGATATTGCTCATGCAATTACAACAAATCACCCTGAAATTAAGCTCATTGTGTTGCTGATTGACGAGCGTCCTGAAGAAGTTACCGACATGAAGCGATCCGTAAAAGGCGAGGTGGTCTCTTCGACATTTGATGAGCCGGCAAGCCGACATGTTCGAGTGGCTGAAATGGTTATTGAAAAGGCCAAGCGTTTAGTTGAGCATAAACACGATGTAGTTATACTGCTTGATTCTATTACCCGTTTGGGCCGAGCCTATAATACGATTGTCCCCGCGAGTGGAAAAATTCTTTCAGGCGGTGTTGACTCCTTGGCTCTGCATAAGCCCAAAAGGTTTTTCGGGGCTGCTCGAAATATTAAAGGTGGAAACGGCAGTTTGACGATTATTGCCACGGCCCTCATTGATACGGGCTCCCGCATGGACGAGGTCATCTTCGAAGAATTCAAAGGTACCGGAAATCACGAAATCACCCTAGATCGCAAACTTATGGAGCGAAGGGTTTTTCCGTGTATGGACATCAATAAATCTGGAACCCGCCGTGAGGAGCTTTTAACGCCGAACGAACAACTCCAGAGAATTTGGATACTTAGGAAAGTTCTTCAGCCTATGAACACCGTCGATAGCATGGAGTTTATGATTGATAAGCTCGGTAAAACTAAGACAAACGAAGAATTTATTGCCAATATGAATGGCTAGCACTATTAACGGTAGCGTTAAAAAGTAAAATTTTTTAAAGGATTCAGAGAATTATGAGAAAAGAAATTCATCCAAAATATTCAACATGCCAGGTCAGTTGCGCTTGCGGGAATCGCTTTGAAACCCGAAGTGTAAAACCTGAAATCAAATGCGACATCTGCAATGTTTGTCATCCCTTTTTCTCGGGAAAAATAAAATTGATTGATACCGAAGGTCGCGTAGATCGATTTAAAAAGAAATATTCTCGTACCTCAGCTCGATAGCTTTCCTTTGGCCGAGTGTTTTTCGTATTGAACGAAAAACACTCGGCCTTTTTTTTGGCCTGCAGACCACTTGAAAAAAACGATAAAAAAAGATGGCTCATCAAAGCTCGCCCGAAATGATTGCAAGACTTGAAGAGTCCACACGACGTTTTGAATTTCTTACTGAACAGCTGACTCAGCCTGAAACAATTAGTGATCGAAAGAAATTTTCCGATCTTTCAAGAGAGCGTTCCAACCTTGAAGAAATTATCAATGTTTACGGGGGATATGCTCAGAATCTGAAAAACTACCTGGAGGCGCGAGAGATTTTAGCTAACGAAAGCGATTCAGAACTCAAGGCAATGGCCTCTTCTGAAATTTCTACTCTGGAGCCACAGCTTGAATCACAATCTGAAAAACTTCAGTTTTTGCTTTTACCCAAAGATCCAAATGATGAAAAAAACGTTCTTCTCGAGATTCGAGCAGGCGTTGGTGGTGATGAAGCGGGAATTTTTGTTGGAGATTTGTTCAGAATGTACCAGAGGTTTTCTGAAAAGCAGCGCTGGAAAGTGGAGCTCATTTCGGCATCAGAGGGCAGCGCTGGTGGTTACAAAGAAATTATTGCGTTGATTGAAGGGGAGAGAGCTTATTCCACCCTGAAATACGAAAGCGGAGTCCACCGTGTTCAAAGAGTTCCAAAGACAGAGGCTCAGGGTCGAGTGCACACAAGTACAGTTACTGTTGCGGTACTTCCAGAGGCCGAAGAAGTTGATATCGTCATTGAGGCAAAAGATTTGAGAATCGATGTTTATAGAGCTGGAGGTCATGGCGGCCAATCCGTAAACACTACGGATTCAGCAGTTCGAATTACATATCTTCCCACGAATGAAGTTGTTGTATGCCAAGACGAAAAAAGTCAGCTTAAAAATAAAAATAAAGCCATGAAGGTTTTGCGGTCTCGCCTTCTCGAAAAGGCCCAAACTGAGCAACATAATAAAATTGCAAAAGAGAGAAGGGCTCAGGTTGGGACAGGCTTTAGAAACGAAAGAATTCGAACCTATAATTTTCCGCAAGGTAGAATTACGGATCATCGCATTGGACTCACTCAATACAATTTAACGGAGGTCGTGAGTGGAGATGTTGGAGATTTTACCAAAGCGCTAGCTCATTTTTATCAAACGCTGGCCCTTAAGGGTGAAGCGGCTGCAAACGCTCTCAAAGGTAGTGGCTCAGACGAAGGTGATGCTTCTTGAATATTCATTTTGATCTTTCAAAAGAAAATTTTGATTTGCTTGAGCAGATTGAAAGTCGGCATGAAGCTCGATGGATTAGTGAATTTGTTCAAAAGAAAAGTCTCAATGATCCGAGTCTCTCAAAATCACTAGAAAACGAAATATGTTTACGGAGATTCAAGGGTGAGCCGTTAGCCTATATTTTAGGAGAGTGGCCTTTTGCTGAAGCTGATTTTGCCGTGGGCCCTGGGGCCCTTATACCAAGGCCCGAAACTGAAGAACTTGCCTATTGGATCAGTGACTGGGTTAATGAAAAACGGGTTAGTTCGCGGCCCCCACTTGTTAGCAGCGAGACGGGGATTTTTAAGGTGGCGGATTTTGGGGCTGGGACGGGATGCTTGGGGCTGGGAATTTGTCGACTTATAGAGCTTAATTTCCAAAATAAAATGCCTACTAACTTTGAAATCGAATTACATTTAGTAGAAAAATCTAGTGCATCCCAGAATTGGCTTATCGAAAATGTTTCGCGTTTTCAGGGCCTTCTCAAAAAAACCCGCGTGCACGTGCATGCTTCAGATTGGAACGACCTACCTGCTCTGCCCAGTTTAGATGTCTTGGTTTCCAATCCTCCTTATTTATCAACTCACGAATGGGAAAATATCGAACCTGGAGTAAGAGATTTTGAGCCTGTAACTTCACTTTTGCCCCACGGAACGACCGGCTTGAGCCCACTAAAATGTTATGAAGAAATAATGAATTGGGTAAACAAGAGTCAGTTAAAGCAACCCCGCCTTATAGCTTTTGAGGGAGGGCCAAGTCAGGGGCCCGATCTTCTCCAGAGACTCTCTCAACTTACTAAGGAACCCAAAAAGGTTTTTTCGGTTCAAGATATGGCTGGTAAACCCCGTTTTTATTTCGTCGAAAGGGGCGAGGAATAATTTGTATGGATTCATTTAGAATAGTTGGTGGAAAACCTTTGCGAGGGATGGTTGAGGCTGGCGGCTCTAAAAACTGCGCGCTTCCCGTGCTCTTTGCGACCCTGCTGAGCGACTCTGAACATATTGTTAGCGGAGTACCCAAGCTTCGGGACATGGACTCAACACTTTCTATGTTGCTTCATTTGGGAGCAACGGTGGATTTAAAACATGCGGGCACTTTTGGCTCCGATTGGGTTATTCGGACTTCCAAAGTCAAAGACACCGAAGCCCCCTACGATTTGGTTCGCAAAATGCGAGCCAGTGTTTTGGTTCTTGGTCCCCTTTTGGCTCGTTTTGGGCATGCCCGAGTTTCGCTGCCCGGAGGATGCGCGATTGGCGCCCGACCCATCGATTTACATTTACTTGCTTTTGAAAAATTAGGAGCCCAAATTGAAATCAAACAGGGCTATGTCGAAACTCGCGTCACAGGCGCTAATAAGAGACTTAAGGGAGCTGTAATTGATTTCCCAAAAGTGAGCGTGGGTGCCACCGAGAATGCGATGATGGCGGCTTGTTTGGCCGAGGGTGAAACGATTTTAAATAATGCCGCCTGTGAGCCCGAAGTAAAAGATTTGGGTAGGGCGTTGCAAACAATGGGCGCCGACATCGAAGGCCTCGGAACTCCGACAATCACAATCCGGGGAGTTCGGAATTTAGGGTCCCTAAATTTCCAAATTCCAGGGGATAGAATTGAGGCAGCAACCTATTTGATTGCGGGTTTTCTGACCCGAGGTGAAGTCGAGGTTGGAGGAGTCAATAAGGAAGATCTTGGCTTTTGTTTTGACGCCTTAAAAAAAGCTGGGGCCGAAATTTTGTTTCCAGGCCTCAAAAGAGTTATTTGTCGTCCAAAATCAGATCAGATTTTGCCCGTGGACATTGTCACGGCGCCCTTCCCGGGTTTTGCCACCGATTTACAAGCCCAGTGGATGGCTCTGATGTGCCATGCTCAAGGGAATTCAAAAATTTCCGAAACAATTTTTGAAAATCGTTTTATGCATGTGCCTGAGCTGCATCGAATGGGAGCCGACTTAACTATCCGAGGTTCTGAGGTTTTTATTAAAGGAAGGCCACAATGCCTCCAAGGGGCCCCGGTAATGGCCACTGATTTAAGGGCAAGTGCTTGTCTTGTTTTGGCAGGTCTTGCGGCCAAAGGCGAAACCCAAGTTAATCGCATCTATCACCTCGACCGGGGTTATGAGTCCATGGAAGTAAAGCTTCGAACCCTGGGAGCTGATGTTGAGCGTTTATCTGGGGGTTGACTTGGGTCCCCAAGATCTGAATAGTAGGGTCACTTTTAATTGAAAGGAGGTGATTTCGAGATGCCAATTATTAAAATTCGTGACGGCGAGTCCTTTGATGGAGCTCTTCGTCGGTTTAAAAAACAATGTGAGAAGGCAGGCATAATTGCTGAAGTCAGAAAGCGTGAGCATTTTGAAAAGCCCTCTGTTGTTCGCAAAAGAAAAAGTATTGCTGCTCAAAAACGGCTAGCTAAAAAAGGTCGTACTGAAGGCGGTCGGTTTTAAGGTTTGTTAGTTATAAAGGGGCAAGCTGTTTGGCTTGCCCCTTTATTTTTTTTAGGACTGTTGGGAACTTAAATGTCTGCAATCAAGTTAAAAATCAAAGCTGACCTCACAACTTCTATGAAGGCTCGTGATGCAGACCGGACTCAAACGTTGCGTTCCATTTTGAGTTCTATTCAAAAAAAAGAAATCGATGAATCTCGTGATCTGACTGATGCTGAATGCCTGAAGGTTTTGCAAACTTTTGTAAAACAATTGGGAGAAACACTCGAGCAAGCCCAAAGTTTGGCACGGACTGAAATTGTTAAGGCCACTGAAGAAGAAATAAAAAGAGTCAAAGAATATCTGCCCACTCAAGTTGATGCTGGTGATGTTGAAAAAGGCATTTTAGAAATTGTTCAAGATTTAAAATCCAAGGGTGCATTGCCTCAGGGTGCAGCTGCAATGGGAGCGATCATGAAATCAGCAATGACTAAATTTGGGGGGCGCGCTGATGGCAAAGTTATTCAAGGTGCCGTTAAAAAGGCGCTTGGCTTAGAGTGAGTTTCGAAGAAATCAAGGAACGAGTTAAAGAGCGCGCGGATTTAGCTGCAATTATCGGCCGACACACAAAACCCACAAAAACAGCTCGTGGTTTTAAAGCCTGTTGTCCGCTTCCAGGACACAAAGAAAAAACTCCTTCATTTCATTATGACCAACAAAAAAATTATTTTTATTGTTACGGATGTAATCGCGGCGGAGATGTTTTTAAATTTTTAGAGCTCGTCGAAGGAGTTCCTTTTTTTGAAGCCCTCAAAGATTTGGCTGAAGGGCTAGGCATCAAGCTTCCAAAAAGTCAGGGCTCAGGCCAAATCGCCAGTGGTGCAGAGTCTAGTGGATCGGTTCAAAAATCCGTTCGCGATCGCGGCTATGTTTTGATGGACCGTGTGGCAAAGTTTTATTCAAAAATATTAAATGAAGGACTCAGTCCAGGCGCAATTTTGTGTCAGGAGTACCTTGTAAAACGGGGGATGAGTTTAGAAAAAATAGAAAAGTATCGACTGGGTTGGTCGCTAGAAAAAAACAACGCTTTGGTTTCGAAGCTTAGTCAAAACCAAGAGACTGAAATTGGTGAAAAATTAGGAATTATTCGAAATGGAGCCAACGGATCCTATGATTTTTTTCGCGGCCGATTAATGATTCCCATTATGGACGTGCGTGCAAGAGTTATTGGTTTTTCGGGTCGTACCCTGGGTGCAGTCACAAGTACAAATCCTAAGTATATTAATTCCTCTGAAAGTGAGTGGTTTAAAAAAAAGGCAGTGCTCTACGGGATCGAAAGAGTTCAGGCTCAAATTCGCTCCGAACAATTCGTTACACTGGTTGAGGGATTCTTTGATCAGTGGGCTATGGAGGCTGCTGGAATCCCCTCCGTTGCCGTTATGGGAACCGCTCTCACCCCAGACCATTTGGCGGTGCTTGGTCGATTTACAAAAAATGTAATTTTGCTTTTGGATGCCGACGAAGCGGGCGTAAATTCCACGCGAAAATCAATGCCACTGTTGTTGCAAGCGGGCTGGAATGTACGAGTGTTTTCGAATTTTGGAGGCAAAGACCCCGACGAGTGGCTGCAAGGAAAAGACACAAAGCAAATTGAAGCCATTAAAGATCAACTCCGCCTAGCGCCAGAGGGTTTGGAATGGCTTGCTCGTGTAAGTCTGGACGATTCGCTAAGGTCGAAGTCCAATCGCCAACAAATTTTGGAGTCACTCACGGACATCTGGGTTTTGGCCACAACGGAAGGACAAAAAGAGCGCATTCTAGATATTTTAGAGCCGGTTTTGGGTTTTGAGCGGAATGCAATTTCAAAAAGTTTTGAAAATGTTCTGTACCTCAAGCCCCGACCGCGAAGCTCGGGTGATTCCCTAAAAAATTCTTCTTCGGCAGAAGAATTTTCGATTCAACAAATTTCGCGTCCTCTTGAGAAATCACGCCAAGATCGCATAACTGAAGATTGTTTTACTTGGTGGATGTGGCATTTAGAGTATTTGTTTCCTCAGAATGAGGAAGAATGGCTGGAGTTTAAGGATCTTTTTCAGGGAAGCTTTATTGAACCCGCGGTTTTATGCGTTTTTGAAGGCCGACCTGGCTCCCCCGAGGAACTGAGGCAAAAACTTGATTCCGGCTTTCTTTCGGAAGGGTCTACCCGTACTGAGGAGTCTTTGGTGACTCAGACCCTGTTTCGGGCCTTTGTGCAGCCAGAAAAGGGCTTAGCTCGAGACAAGGCGCAGGCCCTTTCTACCTATAAAGAATACAAAAAAATGCTTATGCGTGAGAAATTTAGAGCCGAAATTGCGCTTTTGCGTAACCAGAGTCGCAATTTGGCCTCCCAGCCCGAAGAACTCAACGAACTTCTCAGGCGTGTTCAAATTTTAAGCCAAAAACTTGATGCTCCTATTTAGGGCGCCTTCTGGTCGGGGATCTCTTGAATTTTATTCAGTATTTAATTAGTTTGAGTCTCTAAATTAGGAGGGGTTTGGAAATAAGGGAGGAAGGATTGAAAGAAATAAAATTTTTTTCAAATATTCGGCCCAGAAATTGCAGGCAAATTGTCTGAATTTATTACAGTTTTTTTGTTAGTTTGAGTTTGGAATAAACCCACTTTTTAAGTATATCCACGCCCTACATTACCAAGGGAGTCCCGTTTTTCATGTCCCAAAAAACAAAAGTAAAATCATCTGAAAATAAAAATCCGAATAAAAATTTAAAGGTAAATAAGTTGGCACCAAAACAACCAGCGCCTGTTGCAAAAAAGACTGGGGTTAAAGCATCAGCTCCCATTTCTAAATCAGCAAATTCAGGTAGTGCTGGTTTAAAAACTCCTCGCCCAGTAACTGCGGGAAAAACTCCTGCGGGTGCTAAGGGTGGCGAAAAAATTTCGAAGTCAGCTAAGGGTGAAGGCGTTCAAGTTGCGCTCGAAAAACTTGCAGAGCTAGGTAAGAAAAAAGGTTTCTTAACTTTTGAAGAAATCAATAATGCCCTTCCTAAGGAAGTGACATCTGCCGATCAACTTGATGACGCTATAAATTTTTTGGGCGACAAAAAAATTCAAATTGTTGAAGACGCTAAAGAAGTCAAAAAAGGTGGCAAAGTTTCTGCTGCAGACGCAGCAGCGGCGGCTGCTGAAGAGAGTGAAGAAAAAGAAGAAGGCGCCGAAGAAGAAGCTGAAGGCCCCGTAGAAAATAATTTTGACGAAGAAGGCGACGAGCTTCTTCGAGCCAATGATCCCGTTCGCATGTATTTGCGAAAAATGGGATCCATCCCTCTCCTTACTAAAGATGGCGAAGTTGAAATCGCCAAGTTAATTGAAGAGGGCGAATCCGAAGTCATGGAAGTCGTTTTGAATTCCCAAATCGGAATTCAAGAAGTGCTTTCTGTAGGTGAAAGAATTCGTTTAGGGAAAATTCGAGTTCGCGATGTTGTCCGTGGACTCGATGAAGACGATCCTGAAGTCAACGAAGACGAGTACCGCGATAAAATTCTACAGGCCATTGATTGTGTGAGAGATTTTGAACAACTCGTAACCAGTGGCAAGGCCGTACAAAAGGCCCTCGAAAAAGCACGCGATAAAATGTTCGATGCTTTCAGAGAAATTTCATTCAATCGAAAAACAATCAACAGGATTGTTGGCAGAATGAAAAGCTACGTTCAAACAATTGAAGATGTAGATTTCGTACTGAGACGCGAGCTTGGAAAAGTTCGATGTAAAAATGTAGACGAATTTGCTGAACTCGAAGTCAAATTTAAGGACAACTCTAAAAAGCTTCAGGCCTTTAAACAAACCGGCGGACGTACTTGGGAAGAACTCGAGCCCCTTCGTAAAACTATTGAAGAGCAGAGCGTTCGTCTTACTGAAGTCGAAGGCTTGTCAGGGCTGCCCGTTCAGAAACTAAAAGACATGTACTCCCAAATCGTTGAAGGAGAGCGCAAGGCCGATATCTCCAAAGCTCGATTGGTTGAAGCCAACCTTCGACTTGTTGTAAGTATTGCCAAAAAATATACCAATCGAGGTCTGCAGTTCTTGGATTTAATTCAAGAAGGCAACATTGGTTTGATGAAGGCTGTTGATAAATTCGAGTATCGTCGAGGCTATAAGTTTTCGACATATGCAACTTGGTGGATTCGGCAGGCAATTACCCGAGCCATTGCTGATCAGGCCAGGACGATTCGAATTCCTGTGCATATGATCGAAACCATCAACAAACTCGTTCGGACATCACGTTATTTGATGCAAGAAATTGGCAGAGAGCCAACCCCTGAAGAAATTGCTGCAAAAATGGAACTTCCAGTTGAGAAAGTTCGCAAGGTTCTTAAAATTGCAAAAGAACCTATTTCTTTGGAAACCCCAATCGGTGAAGAAGAAGACTCGCATCTCGGTGATTTTATCGAAGACAAAACGGTCATTAATCCCTCCGAAGCTGTCATTAACCTCAGTCTGTCTGAGCAAACTCGAAAAGTTTTGGCGACACTCACTCCAAGAGAAGAAAAAGTTCTTCGAATGAGGTTTGGAATCGGCGAAAAGTCAGATCATACCCTTGAAGAAGTCGGTCAAGATTTTTCAGTGACTCGAGAGCGAATTCGACAGATTGAAGCAAAAGCCTTGCGAAAACTTCGTCATCCATCGCGGGCCAAACGTTTAAAAGCCTTTGTTGAAAGTTAACTCTAAACTTTGGGGATTGAATGGCTGTTTTAAGTGGAGAAAAGCTTCTTGATGCCCTTAACTGGCGTTACGCAGTTAAAAAGTTTGATTCAGAAAAAAAAATCGACGTCCCAACCTGGAACTACCTTGAAAAATCCCTGGTGTTGACACCCTCATCCTATGGACTTCAGC
>CAXNEW010000007.1:0-60092 GCA_964201665.1 Bdellovibrionota bacterium | reverse complement strand
CGCCTTAGGAACCTTATTTTTAAAAAAATCGGAGAACAGCGATTTTCTATTGATTGATTTTTTAGCCGATAAATTTCAAAATTTTCCGTACTTTGGAGTTCACTTAGTTAAAATTTTTACATTTTTAGTTTGGTTTTTAGTTTTCACATGGATTCCAATTTTTGCCTGGTTTACCAGCGGCCTCCAACACTCCCCCTTAAAACCGGAGTATTCCAGGTTTTGGAAAATTGTAAAATCTCGTGGTGACCCTTTTTCAGTTAGAGCCGAAAAACTGAAAGGTTTGCTACCCCAACTTCGAGGATCAAGCCTCGTTTTTAAAGAAATTCTAGTTACCGACCGAGCCCTCGTTTTGGCAGAATGTGAAGGCCGAGGGGAATCTAGCTGGGAAGCCAAAAGCCTGTGCCTGGTGTTACTCGCAGGAAAAACTATTGAAAGTCTCGACTGGGCGAAACCTGCCGCTTTGGCTCGGCCTGGGGCTCGAGCCGCATTGTTGTCTGCTCTGGATGGAATTTCCAGAACCCTCGCTGTTGAGGGACACAAAAGTGAAAGTTTTAACTTTTATTTTTCAGCCCTTTACGACATTGGACTCCAACCCGAAGCAGATACACTTAAAACTCTAATTCAAGATCAAACAAATCTTGTTGATGATAAACAAAAGCAATTGGCAGCCCTAAGGCGATCAACTGAAGTCGCGCTTTTGAATGATCAACTTGAACTTAATTTACCTGGAATTTTTCGATTCGAAATACCAGGCCCCTTGGAAAGCGGTATTTAACTAAGCCGTAATCCTGATGTGACTCCCCTTCATCCTGAACGAACTCCCCGTCATCCCGAGCGAAGCGAGGGATCTCCAACGTGCTTGGCTGCCAAGAAACGAAGGGATCCCTCACTTCGTTCGGGATGACTGCTTGTTCGGGATGACAGACCTTTTAAAAAGTCTGACTTAGGCGAATTTCTAATCCTGGCATTTTTGAAATTCTTGAAATCGATGGACGACCCGACGGGGCTCCGCCCTCCTGACTAGACCCATGAACCCAGGTCCAGGGAATTCCAAGGGAAATTTTGGCTCCCCAGTTGGTAAAGTAAAAAAACTGGGGTCCAAAATTAAATCTAAAATCAATTTCCTGAACCTCGGCCGTAGATTCGGCATCAATAAAACCCATGTAGGAAAAATACAAACCGCAGAAAAAGGATTCAAAACCGCACTCTGTTGAAACCTGAGGGCGT
Source organism: Bdellovibrionota bacterium (assembly GCA_964201665.1). Lineage (GTDB taxonomy): Bacteria > Bdellovibrionota > UBA2428 > UBA2428 > UBA2428 > CAXNEW01. The sequence goes on along the minus strand of CAXNEW010000007.1, from coordinate 58,865 downwards.
AAAACAAATATTACAGGATTTCGACCGAAAAAAGGCAGGGCAGCCGCAGTATCAAACCGAAATGCAAATAGCTCGGGGCGCTGTTTTACAATTCCAGTTCCAAAGGGACCAAAACCACCGCCAGCACGAAAAATAATTGAATTCGAAACTTTGAGAATATCTAAGCCCAAATCCTGACCTTGAGTTAAAGACTCAGAATCGGTTCGATGACCTCTAAATGAAACTTCAAAATTTCCCGCCATCCCGGTTTGATAGGGGTCCAAAAGTTTTCGTCCCAAAGAAAACTCATAAAATATTTGGCTTGGCGCAAAAGTATAACCTTCAATTTCAACTTGATCAGCCCGACCAAAGGCCATTCCCAAAAGCCAACCTGTGGATATTTCGGAATCCTTAGAAAAGGGAGAATAAAATCCAGTTATTCCAGCCCCTGACGGGCTTAGGCGCGCATCAAAGGATTGACCAACAATTGTAAATCCTAACTGGGACTCACTATCAAAAGAATCGGTATGGGATAAAAACAAATCGAGCGCCGTGTATGGAGTAAACAAAACTTGGGAGTTCGCCGTATAGGAAAAAACACAAGCAACAAAAAGTGAAAATCTAAACTTCATTGGGGCACTCAAAAGCGAGTCTCACACAAGTCAGATCAATCTGGCAAACTCGTGTGGGGTGGTTTCAGTACCTCATTTTATCGAGCATTGGCAGAATGACAAAACGGTTACTCAGAATTTCTTTTGTTTTTCGGTGTAACGTGACTGGGGCTAACTTGCAATTTTTGCAGCTTCGGCAGCTGGAAAGTCTAATATAAAAACAGTGCCGCCGGGTTTGCCCGGCTGACCTACCCGAGACTCAACTCGAATTTTTCCGCCATGTTTTTGCACTATTCCGTAAACGATAGAGAGCCCAAGGCCAGTGCCTTCGCCAACTTTTTTTGTTGAAAAAAATGGGTCAAAAATTTTCTCAAGATTTTCTTTCGAAATTCCCATTCCGTTGTCAGATACTCGCAATTGAACCCCATGATTTCCTGAACCCAAAACCGTCGCTTGGGCGCTAATCTCTACCTCTCCACCTTGCGATCCACAGGCGTGAACAGCGTTGTTCACCAGATTCATAATGACCTGACCCAGTTGAGATGAATTGCCAAGTATTAAAAGAGAACTCTCAACATTGATTTTAATTTTTATTTTTGAAGGGATTTTACCCATCAGCTTTAGGGTGGAATCAATGAGATTTTTTATGGGAATACTCTCCTTAAAATCTCCCCCTGCCCGCGAAAAGGATTTCAAACCGAGGACGATATCCTTTACTCGGACACTACCTTCAAGACAGGAATTAGCAATTTCTCCGATATCTTGTACAACATAATCCCATTCGAGTTTTTCTTTTTCTGATAGGAATTTTTTAAGTTCGGGCGCGGAAAGGGATTTCTGCAAATTCCTAATTTCTTCATCCATCCTATGAATTGCCAATGAGTATTCTTTGAGTTGGGTCATATTTGAATAAATGAAAGCTATTGGATTGTTGAGTTCATGAGCGACTCCGGCCACAAGTTGTCCGATCGAGGACATTTTTGCTGAATGCACCAATTGATCTTGAGTTTCGTGAAGCTCTTTGTTGATTTGACCGAGTTGATCGATTTTTTCTTTTAGCGATTTTTTACCAACCTCCACGGTATGGGCCATTTCATTAAATTGTTCAACCAGCTGATCAAATTCTCTAACCCACCCTTGTGAGCTAACAGTATCAGGTGCAAAACCCGATCGAATTTTTTCTGTCGCATTGAGAAGCTGCTGGAGGGGCCGTGCCAGCGCTTTTGATAGTATTACAGCCAAAAAGATTGATCCCAAAAACAAGGCTAAACATAAAAATACGAGTCCGCCCTGAACTCTTTCGCCAAGCTCTGCAAACCCTCCCTGACCAAGTTCGAGCCCAACATAAATAGGATCCCGCAGATCTGATCTTTGCCAATCAAACCAGGCAAAATGTAGGGGCCGTTTGTCACCGGATTTGGATTCAAGTGAAATTGCTTTCGGGCTTTGAAGGGTGGGTTCTTTAGGCAAACTCGCCTTAAAGGCCCATAGTTTTTCTGTACTTGTAGTTAACCAAAAATTCTCTTGAGCTTTGTGAAGGGCAAACTCGCGACCCAAAGAAACTGAGATAATACCTAAAATTTGTTTATCTAAATGCACCCGCCCCAACGCGAATCCTAAAATCTGTCCCTCAGCCCCTTTGAGGGCTCGACCCACCACAAACTCCAGATCAGAACCCCGCGCCTGCAGCACACTAAAATGGGGCCCGCGAGCGAGGATTTTACGAAAGCCATCCTTTAGTCTACGCCCAAGTACTTCGTTTTTAGGTTCAACCAATCGATCTTTCGAAAAGCTAAACTCATTTAATTCAGCATCCCAGCTCGAAGAAGGGGACCTTGTTGAGCTTAGGGTGCTGGGTTTGCCTCGCGGAATAATTGTTTTCCAAAGATCGGACTCCGGCGAGTTTTCAAAAATCCTCTCAGCGTTTCGCGGAGACTGGATTTGTTTTAGAAAATCCCCGCTTTTTTTGTAAAAGACAATTTGGTCAAAGACTGTTTTTTCTGTGACATTTTGATCTCGTGAGAAATGCAGACTGGCAAATGAATCCAGATTCAAGCTTAAACGTCTTTCAACTTGGTCAAAGATATTTTGAAAGGCAGCAATCTCAGGCCCGATTTTGTTTTTAAGATCTTTCTCTAAGGCTTTCTCAATCCAAAAAACTGAGAAAAATCCGAATACTAGCAACGGAAAACCACTTGCTGGCAACAAAAGCAAAAGGAGTAAACCCCTTAAAGAAAGCGATCGTTTTTGTTGCCAGCCCACCATAGGCCTTTTCGACCTAAATCCTTGAAAACTTTACAAGCAGGGCTGTAGGGGTGTTTGATGCGCCCGTGAGCTTCACAAACCTAAACCAAAAATCTAAACTTCGATTTGCACCTTCACCTACGGGGTTTTTGCATGTAGGTGGGGCCAGAACAGCACTTTTTAATTACCTACTTACTAAATCCGTCGGCGGACAATTCGTACTTCGTATTGAAGACACCGACACTGAAAGAAATCGGCCGGAGTTTGAGGAAGAAATTTTAAAGAGTCTTCAATGGCTTGGAATTCAGTGGGATGAGGGCCCTTTTTATCAAAGCAAAAGGTTTGATGCTTACCGAAAATTTATTTCTGATTTGGTGGCTAAGGGCTCGGCCTATCGGTGTTACTGCACCGAAACTGAAGTCGATGAAATGCGAAAAAAGGCCGAGTCTCTGGGGCAAAAACCCATGTATGACAGGCGCTGTAGAAATTTAAAATCTGGCGAAAGAACCGGACCCTTTTGTGTTCGAATTAAATCCCCACTTGAGGGTGAAATTTTAATTGACGATGCCATTAAGGGCGAAGTTCGTGTTGCAGCAAGCGAGCTCGATGATTTTGTAATTTTACGAACCAATGATACCCCAACTTACAATCTCACAGTGGTTGTGGATGATTTTGAAATGGGAATCACTCATGTTGTCCGTGGAGAAGAACACTTAAACAACACCCCCAAACAATTAATTTTGTTTAGAGCAGCGGGATTTACTCCACCGCAGTATGCCCACATCCCTCTGATTTTAGCGCCTGATAAAACTAAGCTCTCAAAGCGCCATGGTGCCGTCGCAGTTTCGCAGTTTAAAGAAGAGGGTTACCTCGCCGAGGCACTCGTAAACTATCTGGCCAAACTCGGCTGGTCTCATGGAAATGATGAGATCTTTACTGCCCAAGAACTTATAAAAATTTTTTCAATGGAGGGCTTTGGAAAATCGGGCTCTGTTTTTGATAAAACAAAACTCGATTGGTTTAATGCTCACTATTTAAAAAAATTAAGTGTTTCTGAGCTTTGTTTAAAAGTTAAAGAAATCACAAAAGTTGACCTAACGGCTTTAACTCAAAAGCCAGGAGGCCAAAAACTCCTTGAAGCTGTTCGTGATAGGGCCCATCGCATAAATGAAATTCCTCCTCAACTTTCATGGGCCCTCTTGGCAGATGGCCAAATGCCCACGCGAGACCCTGAGGCTGAAAAAACAATTTTGTCAGTGGCCAATAAAGATTTTATTTTGAAATTTTTGTATAAACTCACTGAACTGGAAAAATCAGGCAAATGGAATTCAGTTGAAATTGCGGCTTCAATCAAAATTCATTGCCAAGAATTCAATTTAAAGATGCCTGATTTGGCAAAACCCCTTAGGGTATTGCTGACGGGCTCGCCAATGAGCCCGGATATTTCGTTGGTCCTGGAGGTTTTGGGATTAAGGGCAATTCGTGAAAGAATTTCAAATTTCTACAGATGAGAGCTAAGGGAATTTAACCGATCAGTCGGCACCCAAAGGTCATTTGTTTTGTGAAAAGCCACCCAATTTCCGCCTGAGATTTTTTTTACGAATATTCTCAAATGACCCTTGTCTTTGATTTTAATTTCCCAAATGTCGCCCACGACATGTTTTAACCCTTGGTCGTCAGAATTCACTACCTGGCCCATGGTAAGCTGTTTAAGAAGTTTACCTTTTTCAATTTCTAACCCCACCTGCTGAAACCATTTCACTATCCAAGCTTCAAATCGAATTTTCTGAGCAACTCCTGATCTTAAATTTTTTCCGTCTCTTGCAAACTCAAAGCCGTACCAAATACCTGGATCAAGAATCGAAAAATCATACCTTAAATCGCTTTCCCCAATTTTTAGAGAACTCAATCTTGGATCGGGGGTCCCTGTGCTTCTGATTTCAACTGAAAGAGTCGAGGTTTCTCGGGTTACGGTTACCACTTGGTCACCAGAATTTACGTTTACATTGCCATTTAGCCGCCGAAAAAGTTCCGCTATTTGCTGATCTTTTGCAGCTTCTTCTTGGCCAACTTGGTCCAACATTGCTTCGGCGGCTTTAACTTCGGCCCTAGCTGCAGCTAACTCACGTTGAGTCGCTTCCAACTTGGCCTTGTAATGATCGTCTTGTCCCAGTATTTCTTCCGCTGTTTTAATTTCATTTTTTGCTTCTACTAATTCTCGTTGTGCGTTTTGGAGTTTGGTTTTGTAATCTGCAATTTCCATCAGAGCAGCGCGGACCTCATCACGAAGGGCATCACATTCCATTTTTGAAACTAAACAAGCTGTATTGAGATCATCCATTTTTTTCTGAGCGAGTTTTAGGGCTTTGTTTGTTTCTTCAACAATTTTTTTCACATAGGCGTGACTTTCAGCCTTGGCGGCTCGGGTTGCTTCTTTTGCCACATCAGCTACGTATTTTTTCAATTTAGCTTCGACATCAGTAACATCTGCCAAATCGGCCTTACAGGCAGCTCGCTTCTTTTTAGCGCCATCAACTGCAAATGCAGGAAAAGAAACGAACGAAACTGCACAAATCATAAAAAAGGTTTTTGTAATTGTTTTCATTTTTTTAATTCAGCCCTATCCAAAAGGAGATTTTTAATGCTCCGGGTCATAGTGGGATTTTCCAAAAGAGTCTACAAAATAAATTCTGTTTATAATTAGCCACTTAGCTTTACAAGCCTCGCTGAGCAGTGAATAATTTACCGATGTTTAGCGCAAATTTTAAGCTTCATTGGAAATCCGTTCTGCTTGTTTCTTGGCCACTGATCATTGCCAATAGTTTTTGGAATTTGCAGCTTACGATCGATCGGATTTTTCTAGGACAGTATTCGACGGACGCCTTAGGTGCCGCAATGGCTGTGATGGGAGTTTTCTGGACGCCCATGGCACTCATTCAGCAAGTGCCGGCCTATATCTCTACTTTTGTTGCGCAATATTTTGGAGCCAAAGAAAATTCAAATATTGGACCCGCTGTCTGGCAGGCGACTTTTATCGGCGTGCTTGGCGGACTGCTTTGCCTGCTCATGATTCCATTTTCAAAAGAGCTTTTTGAATTCATGGGACACACCCCGAATATGCAAAAACTCGAGGCCGAATATTTTAGTGCCCTCTGTTGGTCTGCCTTGCCAACAGCTTTGCTTGCAGTCGCGGGCGGTTTTTTTACGGGCCTTGGGCGAAGCCAAGTTGTGATGTGGCTCAATGGAATTGGACTTTTGGCCAATGCCATTTTGGATCCCATTATGATTTTTGGAATGTTTGGATTTCCTGAGCTTGGAATCGCAGGAGCCGGATACGCAACAGCAGCGGCTAACTGGATTTCAGCGATCGTGGGTTTTGGATTGTTGCTCAATCAAGAAAATGAAGTTCTATTTAAAATTAGAAGTTCTATAAAATTTCAAAAAGATCTTTGTCTGAGATTTTTAAAATACGGATTGCCTGCGGGTTTGCAATTTTCGCTTGAGGGTTTGGCCTTTACAGTTTTTCTTTTGTTTTTGGGACGAATGGAAAATGGCGACGCTGCACTTTCTGCTAGTGGCATTGGAGTCACCATTTTGATGCTCGCAATTTTGCCGGCCTTTGGACTGGGCCAAGGAGCTGCCGTACTCGTGGGCCAAAATTTAGGCGAAAAAAAACCCGACCTTGCCGAGAAAAAAACTTGGGTGGCTTTTACGCTAGCAGAAATTTACATCGTAACCATGGCTTTGAGCTTTGTTTTGTTTCCGCAATTTTATCTTAGCTGGTTTGACAATGGAAAAGGTCCCGAATTGTGGGCCGAAATCTCGGCAATTGTTCCGTGGATTTTAAAAATTATTGCCATCTTTGTTTGTTTTGATGCAATGAATTTAGTTTTTTCGTCGGCACTCAGAGGGGCCGGAGACACTCGCTTTGTAACGGCAGTAGCCCTCATAGTGCCCTGGCCGCTGATGGTCTTACCCACTTATTTTTTGCATACCTTGACCGGCGGAGTGTATTGGTCGTGGTTGGCTGCAGGGCTCTTTGCCTGTGTTCAGGCTCTCATCTTTTTGTTTAGGTTTAAGGGCGGAAAATGGAAAACCTTAAGCGTCATTCACGATGGTGCTTCTATTAACAAGTAAATCCCTATAATTTATAGATTTTTTTGCCAATTCCTCGGACTCCATACAATGTCTTGTCCCGCCTATTCGGGCCGTGTTAGTTTTTGGCCCATGAAAATTCTTGTGGGAGTGTGTGGTTCAATTGCTGCTTATCGAAGCCCTGATTTTGTAAAAGATTTGGTAGCTCGCGGCCACGAAGTAAAAATTGTGTGCACAGAATCTGCCAAAAAATTTGTTTCCACTTGGGTTCTTGAAACGGTTTCGGGCTCAAAAGTTTTAAGCAATGATCCCTTTGGTGACGATCATCTCGGTACAGACCACATTTCGATGGCGAGATGGGCAGACCGCATTGTCCTCTACGGTGCTACTGCACATATTCTTTCGCAACTTGCCCAGGGCCAAGGAAATGACTTTTTACTTCTTCAAATTCTTGCTTCAAAAAATGCCATCATTGTAGCCCCGGCCATGAACCCCTCGATGTGGGCTCATCCGGGTGTCGTCGCCAATGCAGAAACTCTTCAAAAACGAGGAGTCCAATTTGTTGGGCCAATCATGGGCACCGTCACTTGCGGTGAAACAGGACTGGGGCATTTGGCTGATCACGACGAGATCATAAATATTTGCGAAGGACGCCATCCCGTTGTTACCGATTGCTTTCTTAGCGGAAAAAATATTTTAATCTCTGCGGGCTCGATGCAATCTCCGGTTGACCCCGCTCGACGAATCCAAAATCGATCTTCGGGTTTGATGGGCCTTGAACTTGCACGAGCCGCACGAAGGCTCGGAGCCCAAGTTACAATTATTGGCGGCCAAATTCGCGAAGATTTGCTTAAATCTTTTTCTTCATTTCGAGTTTTTCGCTTTAATCAGCCCGATACCTATTACAAACTCCTGTGGGAACACTTTCCTAAATGTGATGTGTTTATCTCGGCTGCAGCCGTTTTGGACTTTGAAGTTGTTTATCAAACAAAAAAATATTCTAGGACTGAACTCAAATCGGGCGAACTTCGTTTGCCTATAAGAGCTGTCCCTGATTTTGTTGAAAAACTGAATGAAATTAAAAATAAAAATCAAATGATAGTGGGTTTTGCTGCTGAAAGCGGAACTGACAGGGAAGTCATCAGTCGAGCTCAGAAAAAATTGGAACTTAAGAAGTGTGACTCCATACTTGTTAATCCAATTCGCGAAACTTCAGGCCCCGAAACCGCAGAAAACCAAATGTGGCTATTGAAGCCTAAGTTCGAGCCCATTCCACTGGGCTGGGGCCGCAAGAGTGACCTTGCCTATTTGGCTTTGCTCGAAATTTTTGGTCGCGGCGTGGGCCCCGAACCTAAATTGCGTTTACTCAATCCGTGGCGACACGCCCAACCCGCACAGTCCTAAATAGTCGTCCGTGAAAAAGGCCAATTGCGGTGTATCAACCTCAAAAAAATCCCTTCCGCAGGATGAGAACCGTAGCTCCAGGAATTTTTTTGAGGTTGCCACACCGCCCTCGGCCTTTTTGACGGACGCCTTTTTGCAAGGAGAATGTTAAAAACCCTCCAAAACCTTGCAAATTTAAATCTGGTTTTTTAAGTGGGACTTTTTTGTTTTCAACAACTTAGTCAGTTTTTCACATTCGACTAAATTTTTTTAAGTTGGGAAAATAGTTTTAGTATTTTTTCTCGTGCAACCGCGTGATCAACCACCGGGGCGGGATAATTTTTTGGGGGATTTGGAGATTCCCAAGGTTTGTGAATAAAAGCCGTCGGGGTATTTTTTAGCTCTGGTAAAAATTTCTTCACATATTCGCCGTTAGGATCGAATTTTTCACCCTGTAAAATGGGGTTAAAAATTCTGAAATAGGGGGCGGCATCGACACCGCAGCCTGCAGTCCATTGCCATCCTAAAGTGTTACTGCCCAAGTCGGCATCGACAAGGGTGTCCCAAAACCATTCGGCACCTTTTTGCCACGGGATTAATAGATCTTTGACCAGAAAACTTGCCACAATCATTCGGACTCGGTTGTGCATCCAACCCGTTTGCCAAAGCTGTCGCATGCCGGCGTCGACTATGGGAAAGCCCGTGAGTCCCTTTTGCCAACGCGCCAAGTCTGAATCTTGTCCCGTCCATTTTAATTTTTCGTAAGGTAATTTTAAACTTTTCTGGTCGCTCTGAGGGTTATGAAACAAACAATAGGCTCCAAACTCTCGCCAAACGATTTCTTTTAAATATTGCTCAACATTAGGGGGAATTTTTTTACCCGGATATTTTTTAATAATTTCGAACCAAACTCTGCGTGGCGAAATTTCCCCACCGTGCAAATAGGGCGAAATACGTGAGGTGTTTTTGTCATCGGTTGGATTGTTTCGTCCTTGGGCATAGGACTGAATTTTGTCATCTAAAAATTTTTTTAAGTTTTTTTGTGCAGCGAGCTCTGATACATCCCAAGTTTTTTCAAAACTTTCCCACCAGCTGTTTCCACTTCGAGTGGGCTTCAAAAAAAGTTTGGGCGTAACCGGGTCACTTGGAAATTTTAAAGTTTTTTTTCCGATATCCATTGGAGGCGACGAAACCGGCGGGCTTAGCGTGTCGGATTGATCCCAAAAAGCCTTCCAAAAAGGGGTAAAAATAAGAAAATTTCCCCCGGACTTGTTTTTGAGTTTTTCAAAATTATGCAAAACCGGCGGAGCACAAAGAATGAGCTCAATACCTCGATCATTCAAAGAAACCTGAAGCAGGCGATCGAGCTCTCTAAGTGTAGGTTCTGAATGAGCATGGGCCACAATTTTTTTAATTCCTGTTTTTTTACAGATTTCTAAAAGGATTTCCTTGGTCTTCCCCTCTCGGTAAACTAGATGGCCTCCGCGTTTTTTCCATTGTTCTGAAAAGGACTCTAACGATCGAAAAAGCCACCATTTGCGCGCCGAACCCAGAGCCCAGGGCTCTAAAATTGATGGGTCGTAGATAAACAGTGGCAAGATAGGATCTCCACTGTCGCTGGCCCATTTGAGGGGACTGTGGTCATCAAAACGAAGGTCGCGCCGGTACCATACGATCATCGCCCAAACATGGCTGGTTTTGGGGAATGGGTCGACCGGACTTTAATGAAACAAAAAACTCCGCAAGTGGAATCGCACAGCCGCTGTCTTTTTAACTTGAAAACGCGCACCCTTTGATCTTGCTTTGAAGCCAGTGAATTCAACTCAAACACTGCCCCTTGTTGTGCAAAAATTTGGAGGGACCTCGGTCGGATCCTTAGATCGGATTCTCCGGGTGGCCGAGATTATTCGCGACACACTGCCTGACCAACGCAATGTCGTGGTTGTTTCGGCAATGGCCGGAGAAACAAATCGCCTCGTTGAAATGGCAAATTCTTTAAGTTCCTCACCTAATCCCGAAGCCCTTGACCTTCTTTTGGCAAGTGGAGAGCAAGTGAGCTGCTCACTTTTATCTATCGCACTTTCAAGTTTGGGAATTTTAAATAAGCCCTTGCTTGCATTTCAGGCGGGAATTTTCACAACTTCAGATTCTACCCGTGCGACAATTGAAAAAATCAATTCCGAAAGTTTAACTCGACTTTTGTCTCAGGGGATTGTGCCCATTATTGCAGGCTTTCAGGGTATTTCTGAAAAAAATGGAACCCTACAAGTCACCACCCTGGGTCGTGGTGGATCAGACACCTCTGCGGTCGCATTGGCCGCGGCGCTAAAGGCTTTTCGCTGCGATATTTTTACTGATGTTGAGGGCGTTTACACTGCAGATCCGCGTTTAGTTTCAGACGCACAATTTATTGAAAAAATTTCGTACGAAGAAATGATGGAACTTGCAAGTTTAGGAGCCAAAGTTTTGCACATGCGCTCTGTCGAACTTGCAGCAAAATTTCAGGTTCGATTGCGAGTGTTATCAACTTTTAATCCGAAGGGTAAAGGAACATTGATTATGAAGGGCGACGAAATTTTAGAATCCCCAGTGGTTTCAGCCGTAACCGCGGACCAACCCGAAAGTCTTTTGGGACTTAAGGTCGCAAAGGAAATTGGATCAAAACCGAGTTTGTTTTTTACTCCTCTAGCAAACGACGGGATCAACGTTGACGTCATTGTCAAAAGTGCTCCGGATTCCAGCGGGACAACAACTCTGAGCTTCACTGTACCCCGAGGCCAGGCCAAAAAGGCCCAAGATTTACTTTCAAAATATGAACCTTGGGTTGAATCTGAATCTCTCGTAAAAATTTCTGTGGTTGGAATTGGCATGCGAACCCATTCGGGTGTTGCGTCTAAAATGTTTGAAACTCTAGAGTCCGCTGAAATTCCCATCCGACTTATCACAACAAGCGAAATAAAAATTTCTGTAATGATTGATGAGATTCACAGGCGAAAAGCCCTTCAGGCTCTTCATCAGGCTTTTGGCCTGGATATTCCACAGTCATAGGTTGCAACAATGAAAATTCGGCTTCCTTTTGAGGATTCGTTTCCTTGGTCAATCGGCAATTTACCTGCAACTCCATTTTACGCCATCGATAAAAACTGTTTAGTGGATTTATTTGATCAAGCAGAAAAATTTTTACTTAAAGCCAACTCGGATTTTCGTATTCACTATGCGGTTAAAGCCAACCACAACGCTCAACTTTTAGATTTTTTTAAAACCAAGGGTTGCGGTCTCGACATTGTTTCGGGTGGCGAATTTGATTGGGCCGTTAAAAATGGATTCACCCCTGCAAAGGATTTGGTTTTTTCTGGAGTTGGAAAAACTCGAGACGAAATTCAAAGGGCGCTTCAGGCCGATTGCTTTTTGATGAATGTTGAAAGCCTTGGTGAACTCGAACGCATTTTAGAAATTTCAAAAACACACGGCAAAAAAGCTCAAATCGGCTGCCGGGTGAATCCTGACGTTGACCCTCAGACACATCCCTACATTTCGACAGGTCTAAAAACCCACAAATTTGGCGTGAACTTTGATCAGGCCTTGGAAGTTTTTACAATGATAAAAAACAATCCAAATCACTTGGCCCCGCGAGGTTTGAGCCTTCACATTGGATCCCAAATTCAAAATCTCTCGGTTTTTGAAGAGGCTTTTGAAAAAACTTTTCAATTTGGCGAAAGTCTCTACAGAATGGGTATTGAGATTGAAATCCTCGATTTAGGCGGGGGTTTGGGGATTGATTATTCAGACCTCCAAAAAGCCCCTCGGTTTGAAGAATATGGGCAAATTGTGGCTCGGATATCGAAAAAATGGAAAAGCCTCACCCGCGGCAAAGGACGAGTGATTTGTGAACTTGGAAGGTGTTTAATCGCCCAGGCTGGAACCCTCGTGACCCAAGTTATAGGAACGAAAGTGGCCTCAAGCTCTAAACAGTTTTTGATTGTGGATGCTTCGATGACAGAACTTCTAAGACCTGCCCTTTACCAAGCGCGGCATCCCATAAAAATCCTGAACTCAAATTCAGACGCCAACCCAAGTAATCGAATGGCTCAATGGGAGGTCGTTGGACCGGTCTGCGAAAGTTCAGATTCCTTTGGCGAAGACTTTTTATTACCAGCAGATTTAAAAGAAGGTGATGTTTTAGGAATTTTTGGAGCAGGTGCCTATGGTTCGGTTATGTCCAATCAATACAATCTGCGCCCCCTGCCCCAAGAACTCTTTATCGGCTAACATAATCTTCAGGTGAACAAGGAAGAGTTGCGATCGGTGGATGTTGGGGATTTACCCAAGGACGACGATGGAAGTTTGCTTGTCGATGTTTATGTACATCTACCCACCCAAAACCGTTTTATTAGATGGGCCTGCGTGGGTGATGTTTTAGACAACACTAAGGCCGAAAAACTTTCAAAGCACATTGTGCCCAAAGCCTTTATTCCCCTCAAGTTTGAGCCCAAAACGTCGTTCAATGTTTCACCCGATTCAGTCGACCCTAATCAAATAAAAGTTATTAAGGGCGATGAGCCGTCTTTGGCTCCGCAGATGGAAAAGCTCAGCAAAGAAAATCAGGCCGAAATGAATCTGATTTTTAAATCCATTGTGGATCCTAGTTTAAGTCCTGAGGAAACATTTAGGTCTGTCGAATCTGCTGCCGAGAAAATTTTAGACATGGTAGCGCCAGAAACCAAAGAACTTCGGGCATATATTTTGAACAACATGAAATACCTAGGACTCATGAACGACGTGTCGGCAATCACTTCGCTTTCGGCCATGGTGGCAGTGGCAAGTGGTTTTGATTCTCGAAAATCATTAAGAGACCTCGCCTATGCCTGTCTCATTATGGATTCCTCAATGAGTGAATTCACAGCTGACGAAGTTAAGCAATACTACATGGACCCTGCGGCGCTCCCTCCCGAAGTGTTGGCTCGTTTTAAAAAGCATCCCGCAAGATCGCACGAGCTTGCTCAGGAAAAACTCAAGTCGCTTTCAGATGTCACATTGCAACTTATTTTAAGTCACCACGAACTTTGCAATGGAAAAGGTTTTCCACGAGGCCTTCGAACCGAGAGTGTCTTTGCACTGGTCAAAGTTTTAGCTCTTGGTGTGGATATTTTTGAGGTCATGAAACGGGCCGAACTGAACGGAAAAGCCAAAACAATTCCAGAAACCCTTCTCGAACTCACCGAACCCAATGTTGAAGCTCACCTCAAACGACACAACAAAAAACTCATGGACTCGGTTTTGAAATTCATGAATCTAGAGGCCCCAAAGCCAACAAAAAATTAGCCTCGGTTCAATAGTTTTAAAAACTCGGCCCGTGTCGCTGGGTTTTTTCGAAACTCCCCACGCATAGCGCTCGTAACCATAACTGAATTTTGTTTTGAAACCCCGCGCATGACCATGCAAAGATGCCTGGACTCAATGGCGACGGCTACACCCTTGGGCTTTAGGGCAGTTTGAATGGCGTCAGCAATTTGAGCCGTCAGTCGCTCCTGAACCTGTAGCCTTCTGGCAAAGGCATCAGCAACACGGGCTATTTTGCTGAGGCCGACGATTTTTCCGTTGGGAATGTAGGCAATATGGGCTCGTCCAAAAAACGGTAAAAGGTGGTGCTCGCAAAGCGAAAAAATTTCGATATCTTTAACCAAAATCATCTCGTCACACGCTTCAGTAAACAGAGCCTTTTTGAGAATGGCTATGGGGTCTTGGGAATAGCCCACGGTGAGTTCTTTGTAGGCCCGAGCCACTCTCTCGGGAGTTTTTTTTAAACCTTCGCGATTTGGGTTTTCGCCGATTTCTCTCAGAATGGTTTGAATAGATTTTTCGATGGCCTTCGACATGGCTTTGTGCTTATCCCAATTTTTAAATATGGCCAAAGCTGAAGGACAAACCCTTGAATTTGACGGACCCGAGCGGATCAATCCTACCGGGCTTGAAACCTTTCCCTATGAGGGACCCAAACAATGGGTTGAGTATAAAACCCAAGAATTTTCAGCAGTTTGCCCCTTTTCGGGCCTACCGGATTTTGGCGAACTTGTTGTTGAATATATTCCCAGAGCTAAGTGCGTAGAACTCAAATCCCTAAAATACTACCTTTTAAGCTATCGGAATGTGGGGATTTATCAGGAGCACGCTGCAGCCAGGCTTTTTCAAGATATCGAAAAACTTCTTGAGCCCCAATTTTTAAAAATCACGCTGACCTATCAAACCCGTGGCGGAATTGATACGACCTGCAAGGTTTCAACTGAAGACTCCAAAAACTGATCGGCTTTTTGAAGCCTCTGGTTATAACATTTTGAGCAAACGGGAATATAACTCTCTTCAGCTCCTAACTGGATTTTAGGTCCGGCCTTTACTGCAATTCCATTTACTAAACGCATGTTGAATACTGCTTTTTTATTGCAGTCCTGGCAGGTGCTTTTGATTTCTTCAATGATATCGGCAAGCTCTAAAAGCCGCAGCGACCCTTCGAAGGCGCGGGTTTGAAAATCAGTTCGAAGGCCGTAGCAGATCACAGGAATTTCGTGATGGGTTGCAATGAATCGCAAATGCTCAACAAAGTGCGGAGTTAAAAACTGAGCCTCGTCGACTAAAATACAATGAAGTCCTTTGAGGCTTTGATCCGTGAATCGGGTCTCGGGTTTCACAAGAATATCCGCGTCTTTTTCGAGCCCGCTACGAGAGCGCACCGAACGCTCACCAAAGCGATCGTCAAGCTGAGGCTTAAGAATTAAAACGCTTTTGCCCTGGGTCTGGTAACTGTGGGCCACGGCCAGGAGGTTTAGGGTCTTAGCGCTACCCATAGTGCCATAACGAAAATAAAGCTTAGCCACGCCAGAATCCTAAGGCCAACGGTCTTCGTGCACAAGAGCTTGAACACCCAGGTGTTCGAGCAACTTGCTCGTACCCAACGGTGCCCTCGTGCAACCCGCCTTGCTCGTACCCAACGGTGTTCATGCCAGTGCACGAAGACCGTTGGGTACGAGCGGGGGTATTTGCACGAATACCGTTGGACACGAGCAAGGCGGGTTGCAGGAAGACAGTCTTGACACGTTGCATTAACTTCGGTACAAGCTTAGGCTCGATGGCCACCTACACCCTTCCCAAAATTGGGGTTTCCCCTTTGGCTAAATTTTTATTTTTGTTCGCTTTTCTACTGCCTTTTTTATCGCTTGGGACAAGCTCTGCTCGGGCGCAGAGCGCCCGAGCAGAGCTGACTGAGACCGAAATGCCAGAGCCTTGGAGATTTTTGTTTCAAGTTTTGGCGGCCCAGAAGAATCCGCCCGACTCTTTTAAGGTTCCCGGCGAGCTGGAAACCAGTTTAAGAATTCTTCGCAAGGAATTTCCTGAACTGTTTAGGGAAAACCTCGTTGCAGTCATCAAAACCGCCTTTACCACCCTTAGACTTTCCATTGCGCCAACGAGTTATCAGGATCTTGAGGCCCAGTTTGAGGCACAGCTTTTGGAACGGTTTCAGCTGAAGAAAGAAGAATTTTCTAAACTGCCTAAATCCGAAAACCCAACTTTAAACGAAACTTATTTAGTCGCGGAACTTCTTTTGCTAGCGCAGTCAATCGAGCTTCGCTTCCAGCGTGAGCTTCTTCCCGATCAATCGCCTAGTTTGTATGAAAAAACCCTTAGGCAAAACATAATTTATTTGTTTCCAAAAAAGCCAAAGAAAAGCAAACCAGCAAAACCGACCCCGTCCGCAACTCCTTTTAAAACTCAGACTCCCCCAAGTAAGGATGAAAAAAAACCGGAATCTGAGATTACCAAGTCTGCAAAACCTCTAAATGAATCTGCATTTTTTGAAAATCTTTGGAAAAAATTTCAAAACTTTGGTGACGACTTTAAGCGAGGCTCTTTGGCTGGTTGGGACTTTTTAACCCACAGGCTTAAAGTTCAAAAATTAGGCTCGCCCACGGCTACAAACTCCACTGAAACTCCCGCTGTAGGCTCTGAGCTAAAAGCCCTTCTTGAAGTTTTAGCAAACAACAAGGAGACCCTTTCTGAAATTGTGAAAGATTGGGCCGACCAAACTGGTAAAAGCTCGAAAAGCTATAAAGAAAACCCACCCCAAATCATTGCACTTTACTCCTCACGACTCGATGAAATGTATTTAGGTCGCGATTTTTTGATTCACTCAGCCCCCCTGGGTTTTAAAAAATTCATGATGGTCCCCGAACCCCAAAGACAAATCCCAAATTCAGCCGACCACACTTCCTTTGAAGAAATTCTACTTAAAGAAAGTTCCGAAGCCGAGCTTCCCCTATTGTTACCCCCTAGCTCGGCCCTCGATTTTAAATCTCTGGGCGCCTCGGGCGATTCCAGGGTGTACTTCAATTGGGCGAACCAACAATTCATTGGCTTTCAAAGGCACATGAAAAAAACTGATGGCTATCCCACCTACAAAGTTTATCCCAACTCGGCTTGGCCCAAAAATTCACCTGAAGTTTTAGACTACGAAGAGACACTCAATAGAAATCGTTTATTTTTTATGGGCACCCCGGGCCTTGAGTGGGAAGACATACCCCGCGGAGTTCAAAAAGCACTTTTAGAAATCAAACGAGACACAAAACTTTCAGTTCTAGGCAAACTTCAGGCCCTTTCAATTTTTATAAAAAATCTCGGAAGCTTGGGCCTAGATACCGATTTAAGGGAAGTTTTCATAAAAGAAGTCGGCGCCACTGAGGGGCTCTCCTGGCAGGCCGCTTTATTGCAAAATCTCGATGGCGGAGACAAGGGCTTATCCAGCCCGCTTCTTCTCAATTCTCAAGGTTTTGCTGAAATTTTTGCAAATTTCGTGCGCTTAGTTTTTCGCGACGAAACTAAAATTCTGACTTCGCGAGTGGTCTTAGGTTACCGAGGGAATCGCGGAGTTATTGATTCCACACAAACTTGGTCCTGGAGCGAAGTTTATGTGCGCGACCACGGTTTTGTATTTTTTGACCCCAGCCCTCAAAGCATGGACATCAGTGCAAAAACAAAATCCCAAGCCGAGTTGCTTTTGAAACTTGCGCCCTTGGCAAAATTTATTCCAACCGGACTACTC
Organism: Bdellovibrionota bacterium; assembly: GCA_964201665.1. Classification (GTDB taxonomy): domain Bacteria; phylum Bdellovibrionota; class UBA2428; order UBA2428; family UBA2428; genus CAXNEW01. Next base: position 41,465 of record CAXNEW010000007.1, on the reverse strand, counting down.
AAGTCATTGCTTCCTGACGGCCCGGGTTCAGGCGAAAAGTTTCAGGCCCTGGCCAAAGCCTTGGGGCCAAAATTTTTAGGCAACTTTCTGAAAGAAAATCCACACCTTTTAGATTTGGCAAAAGATCTCGCCTCATCTTTACCCAGCAGCGGAGAGGAAGGTACCGGCGGAATAGATTTAGGCCTTGATCTATCGGGATTAGATTTTTTTAGTGGTTTTTCGAGTGCTGCCTGGACCTCGAGATCGTCTTCAGGGGACAACAAACCCACACCCCAAGACCTTAGAGATAAACAGCGGACGTTCTATGAAAAACTCGCTGCTGGTGAGCACACCTGGAAAAGTTTTTGTTTTAATCCCCTCCTACAGAAAGAATTTTTCAGCCTTGCCCAAGAGGCCAAAATACATTTGCTTCCAAGGGAAGTTGGCGGAATTTTTCCATTCGCCAATCACCTCATAAACACTTTGAGATTTCGAAATGATTCTTTAGCTACTCTTTTTGAGGATTTAACTTTAGCGCGAACACACATGAATCAATTCCGTCGAATATTTTTTCCAGGGGATATCCACTCTATTGGGGGGGATCTCGAGGTTTGAACCAAAGAAAACCTTTCGGAGTCGCTGTATAAACAATTTTTATTTAGTGCCTTCCCGCAAATCGTAGATAAAGACAGACAGCTGCACACTCTCCAATCAGCAGACACGAAATTTGATAGTTCATTTTTGAAACAATTTTTTGCAACCTACAACAAGCATGATTTTGATCCCATTACTGACGAACACCTTCTTGTTGACCACTGGCTGGAGCACATAAACAAAAGAACTCCGTTGGCTCCATTCCCTGATCTTCTGAAAGCTATTCTACTATCGCGCACCCCGGGCCCCTCAATCCCCCTAGGTTTTGTTCAAATTTTTCTATCCGATGCTCTAAAACCCGAACACGACATTATTTTGGATTATTTCGAAGAGGGTCTTTTCGACCTAACTTTCTACCCTTGGTCTGGCACCGAGGGCTCTGATGAAATGAAAAAATACGGCGAGTGGGTCATCAAGTGGCTAGGGGTTATCCAGACTCGAGAATACCGAAAAGAAATTTTTTTTAAAAAATTCCACCAAGCGAAGTTTTTGAGCTGGCTCGACCTCGAGACTGCTCAAGGAATCAGAGAATTGCGAACATCTTTCAGATCAGAAATTGCCCAAGCGATTGTTAGCAAAATAAAGACCCTAAATAGAATCGATTTAACCGACCTGGCTGCACTTTCAAATTTTTATGATCACCTTTATCCAATTGAAAAATTAAATCTACCGCACGATTTGTTTTTTAAAACCGTATCTGCATTCTTGTCCGGTTTACTTGAGCGGAGCCACAATACCGACCTTTCGAAACACCTTACAAAGGACGTTTTAAACGAAGACTTTCTGGAAAAAAACTATTTTCTAAAAATTGTTTCCCTGGCAGCGCATGTTTTTGAGAAAACACCTGAAAGATTTTTTGAACTTTTGGAAATTTCCGTAAAACGAAAAAACATGGTGCAAATCCAATTCGATGGGGCCGCCTATGATGATCGCATAGTTGAACACAAAGTCTGGATGCTCTTAGGCGATAGAATTCACAAAATCCCAGTCAAATTTCTGGGTAATTCTAATTTTTTTTGGTCCGGAAATTTGTTTCCTCAATCGCTTTTCGAAAACCTCATTTCTTTTTTAAGCCAAAAGTCTGCGGAACAAACAATGAAACCCGTGGGAACGAGTGAGTTCTGGGGCTTTGGCACCTCGGCTGGTTTTTGGAGTGAGGTTCTTAGGATTGAGCAAAAACAAGGAAGGACTCCCATTCTTTCTGGACAAAGCTTTTTTTATTTATATTATTCGCTGCTCAAATCCGATGAGCGTTTAGAACAATCGGAATCAAATCTTGCTCTTGTAAACCTTGATTTCAATCTAGGCCCCACAATGACGGAAAAACAAAAAGGGATTTTAGAAAAAGAGGGCTTTCTGGAAGATCGCCATTTCGACCATTCCCAAAGCAGATCGACCTTGGTTGATACTGAATTGTTAGTTCTAACGAGCCTCAAAATTAAGTATCTTTTGGAGAGGCCTGAGTTTTCGATTGATCTTTGGCAACACACTCTGTCCCCCGTGGTTGGAATTGACCTTTTTGAACCCCACGACAAACTTGTCAATTTCGAAGCCAGTCCTAGGCGAGGCGATTTTCAAAAAGCCCTAGCCTATCTTTGGCAAAGGCCGGAAAAACAGGAAGTTTTTGGTCTTTTTAGAAATATTCTTTATTCTCAACCAGCTGCACTCGACGTCTTTTTTAGCACTCTTGAGCAAATTCCTCCCAAAGACAAAGCCGAGTTTTTAGAATTTCTTTTACCCTTTTGGAGCCTAGGAAATTCTTTGGTTCACCACTCGGGACTTGGTCATGTAGTTAAAAATTTCGATTTTTTTATTTTTGCCTTGGCCTCTGACTTAACCACAGAAGACTTCAATCGGGTTTTTTCAAAACACCTTTCCTTTGAACTCGCTGAAAGACTCAATGGATTGATGGGCGAACAAATTAAAGACAATGGCGCCTTTTCCAGTAATCTAAGTTTTTATGCCAGCGCACTATCAAATCGCATTTTTTTGGAAAATCTATTGAACCCCAATCCTGAGCTCGAGAAAGTTCAAGGGTATTTTACGGGTTCATACCAAAAAATTTGGGCGTCCTTGCGCTCTCATCCCAACTATCCCTTTCTTCTAGCAAACAATCCTGAAAAATTTTTGACGACCGTAAAACAGTTTCCTGAGAGATGGATTTATATGCCTAAACATTCTTACTACTGGGCCGATCCCCTTATTGCCCTTGAGAAAAGTGTCCCGACCTCTGCATCTGACAAAGCCGTTGCCGAAGATTTTTTCAATCAGTGGCAGCAGTGCTCAGAAGAATATCTAAAATCGCTCCCTGATGATTTTTTTCTTAAGAATTTTGTTCTGAATCCAAACGCAGACGCCTTTGTTTTCAAGAATTTTATTCTTACTTGCGGCACTAGTTCCGACTTAAACCGTTTTATTCGAAGTATTTTAAATTTGCAGTTTTACACCAAAGAATCCGCAGTGAAGACTCTCGAGTTTCTTGCCCTGCTGGCCGGTAAGCTACGTGGTCCCCTCAAACTCGAGCCCCGCCAACTTGAAATACTCACGCAAATTTTAGGTACACATGCCCCAGTTATATTTCCTCAAAAGACTCCGTTGCCTTCGATCACAGCTCTTTTAGATTTTCGAGGCCTTGGAAATTCCGACTTCTATAAACGTAATTTGTATATAGTCCTTGATGCTTCGATTGCAGATTTTAATTTATTGAATCAGACTGGCAGGGGTTTTTTCGATCAAATAAGCGACGTAAGTCGGACTCTATTTTCAAATGAGGAATTGAATCTCAACCTTGATCACAATAATTCATTTTTTGAATACTTAGTACTTTTACAACTCTCAAAACGACCCATGCCAGATGCCAATAAATTTTCGTCTGGCGAAAATGAAGTTTTTCTGGCAATGGCCAAAGCTGAAAACCTTCTAGACGAACTGGAGCAACTACAACTACCCAAAGAAAAAATTGTTAATGGCTTTAAACTTTTTATAAAAAACTTTCCGCAGTCGGGCCGGTTTCCTAGCCAAAAACATGCTGAAGACGATTTCCAAGCGTTTTTAAGAATTGCCGAAGACCTCGGTCTCGAGTCTCAGGATTTCTTTTATTTTGTTTGTTCACGCTATGGCTCCGAAAATTTTCGTAGGTTTGTTTCACTTATCAAAGACCGAAGTTATGAAGACCCCCTTCCTAGGTTTGAGAACTGGACTACAGGAAACCTGGCTCAGGATTTCAAAAGTCTTTTGTTGTTTGCTGCATCCTCTCCGGACTTTGACAACCTACCTGGAGTTGAGTTTTCACTTTCGGAATTCAAGAGGAATTTATCGCCCAATGATTACTTGTCCCTGGGTGACGAACTCGGTCGCTTTTTTTCCTCCCCACTTTGGGCAAAGCTCAGTGAGGCCCAGCAAGCCGGGGTGAGAAAAATGGGACTTGAAATTTTGGGCTCACTAGTTTTAGGGGCCACGGACTCTGCAAGTGAGGAAAGTCAAAAACACCTAAAAGAAGTAAAAGACCAGTTTGATTTTCATTTAGGCGGGAACGAAAAACTCTCCGACCAAGGCCCTCGTTTTTGGGTTCAACAAATTTTTGAAAAGGCACGCGAATTTCAAATTGCATCAATTTGGCAGGTAAACCCTTCCAATCGCCGCAGGCTTTATGATTTTGTCCTCGCAACCGAAGCCTATTTTGATCTTCTTGAGAGGGACCAAAAAATACTTTCAGAAATTATTGAAGAAATGCCAGACCCCCGAGATCGCGAAAATTTTAGAAAGTGGCGGGAGTATTATTATTTCAATAAAAAATTGCAAAAAGATCTTCAAAAGCAAAACACTGAAATTCTTAACAAGGTCGGCTTTGAGAAATATGAAGAGTTTCGAAGGCAATATCCCATCGACAAAACTCTGAGTTATCTTTTTTTCACAAAGCTTTTCGAAGAAAAGTGAATTACACCAGCAAAGGTACTCGAAAACTAATTTTGATCTAAACCTATGGGCCCCCAAATCACTTTAGGCGGAATTTTATAGGGAAACTGAATGTCTTCTGAAACATAAAGAACTCTCAGTTGAGTGGCTTCATTAGGAATTTCAAATTCATGAATTTTGCCTGGGTCAAGTCTTGTGTCGCTGATAAGTTTAGGAATTTGATTTGGCAATTTATACCTAAAGGATTTTTTCCACTCCACCCATCTACTCCAATTGGCGGGCGAATCTGATTTCAAAATCTCAACGCGGATTGCTCTAAATATATCCCCCGTTGGGTATCGATGCCCTAAGGCTAGTGTATCGACCTTAAATTTTTTTTGATTTTGTGAATTCGGTTCTACCCAAAATTTTACGGCGGTTTTAAACTGCCCACTTTTGGGCCCTAGTATTTTATGCCCAGACTTAGAATTAAAGTGGCAGTCTACACACGATTTAGTTCCTCCCGATTTTTGATAGTCCTGCCATTCCAAATAGGTGGTCTGCGCTAAATGAGCGGCTAATGAAACTCTGCCTTCAATTTCAAAAGCAAATTTAAAATCATGGCAATTTCGGCAGGAATTGGCGGCCTGTGAAAGCCCGGCAGTTTTTTTGATCGTCCAGGGCTTAAAATGATCGGCATTTAAATCGGAATGACAGGCCAAACAGGAAACTCCTTGAAGACTTCGTTGGAGGGGGGCCTGAGCCTCCTGGTGAAAGGGATTGTGACAGTGGTGACATCTTTCTTTATTCTCTAGGACGGCCTGAATTCTAAAGACAGAGTTTTTTTCGGCCCCGCCATGAGCTGAATAAATCCAACTTTCAAAAACTTGAGCATGACAAACTTGGCAATTCAGCAAATTTTCAAACTGAGATTTAGTTATTCTTGAACTCAGTCTTAATGGATTTTGCCCTTCAACGTTTTTTTCAACGCTTTTGGGATCAACTAAAGGTTTCGAACACCCTAACAATATTAAAAGTAAAAATTTTTTATTGATTGCCCGAAGGTTTTTCATAGTGTCGACGGGTTCCGCCCCACTCCACCACCGTCAGGCCTTTACGAATCGGGGTTTGGAAATCATTAAAATGCTGGGGTTGCCAAAATTTATTTTCAGGCATTGGCTGAAAATCCATAAAAACACGAATTAGAGTGGCGGGCTTAGGTTCAATACTGAGCGGAGCAAATTTTTCAGTGTCGGATTGAGGCAAAAAGCTAAGAAGCCATTCGTTGACATTAAATTTATTGAGTTCAGGAATCCAGAATTTTTGAAAATCCTGAATCTCCTGACCTTGTAATCCCAACCTCGGCAGAATTCGGTCGAAAAATTCCTTTAGGTGCTGAGTTTTAACTTTAAAACCAAAATTTGGAGCGGTTTGAAGTGGAGCCGGAGCGTGCCCCTCCCAAAAGAGGTAGGGCACTTTCACTTTGTTTAACAAATCCCAAAGTGTTCCGTCTGATCGGTTTTCCACTCTCCAGTATCCCTGTGCGGCATTGGGTTTTGTAACTGAAAACAAATTGGGTCGACCTTCCCGAATTTCAATCTCTTGAATTTGGCTGGAGTAAACATAAATGATGGGCTCTGCAAAAAAAGTATTAAACCTCGTACTATGCAATAAGTTTTCACAAACGAGGTAGAGGTCATCAACTTTAAGGTAAACAATGGGAACTGCTTTGAAAAAGTCCTCTTTGGAAATATCTTGAAGGCAATTGTAAAGCCAAGCGCTTTTTGTAAACGGCACTCCTCCCCCACTATTTTGAGGAATTAAGCTACCCCCTGGCTTACAGGGTGTTGCGTTTTCTTTTTCAAATTTCTTGGCTTCACCTGAAAGGTATTTGTAGGTTTCGTATTTTTTTTCTATCTCTTCAGGAGGCGGCATGTAAAAAAAATCTGAAAATTCTTTCATGGGCTTTGATTTTGAGATTAATTCCAAACTTACAAATTCTTGCCAACGTCGCTGGGTATCACGCTTGGAATCTAGATCTTTCGTGCACTCAAAATAAGTGAATTCTGCTAGAGGAATTTTTGCTTTTAAATTTTCGGCTTTTATCTTTTCTGAAAATTTTAAAACAAGGGAATTCAACGCTTCTACATCGGTGTTTACTATTCTCCTAAAATTTTCTGGAATTCCATTAGGCCAAAAAAATTTACCTAAACTCGGGTCAGCCCCCTCCTTGAATCCAAAATCTCCGACTAAATGTTTTTTAGTTTGTCCTGCATCTACCTTTGTATCTGGATGAATTCCGATACTACTCCAGACTTTGATCAATCCATTTGCCTCAGTTTTGAAAACCCTGCCTTGGTATTTTCCCTTAAAATCTTTAAAGAAATTATTTGTAAGTCCTGAAAACCTAAAGGGTTGCGCAAAGTCTCTTGGGTACCTTAAACAAACTGCAGAACATAACTCGGGAGTTTGGGAAATTTCCGTTACCCAGGAAGTTCCTTCTCTAAAAAAAGACAAATTGGGCACAAACAACACTTCTTGGGTTTGAGTATGAAGTGCGTAAAATTTGATTCCCCAGGAATCGACCTCCCCCGGAAAGGGATCAACACCAATGATCCAATCAGCACAGGCTCCACCGGGTTTTCCTTTAGCTGCTGAATAAACAAAGTTACTCCCAAAGAGTTTTTGTTTTTCTTCATCCGTCTGGGTTTTTACAAGCTGAAAATCTACCCAATCAAAATCGCTAACAAGGCAATCCGGTGTCTCAACTGTGGGGGGAAGAATGTTGGGAGAAGGTCCATCATAAAGACTTGGGGGAAAATTTGGGATCGACGGGGCATGCAGCGTTATTTGGGCGGGTGTAGTTACAAGATTATTAGGGGCAGGATCGCGCCTCCAAAATGAACCGCCCCTTTGGGGGAAAACTCCCGCATCTATCAGGGCGTCTTGGTACTCAATATAAAATTTGTATCCATAAAAACCAGCAAAACATGCAAACGAAACAAACAAAACAATTAAACTCAAAGGACTAACAGGTTTACGAAAGACAGATTTTTTTGAATCCATTTAATGATCTTTAACATCCCTTTTAATCAAATTCTTATGGTGAATGGGCCCTCGGAAAAAAAAGGCTCACCAGCCCTTGAGCACCACCTTGCTCGTGTCCAACGGTGTTCATGCACCGGCACGAACACCGTAGGGTCCGAGCAAGCCCCTGGGGCGGTCGGTGCATGAACACCGTTGGACACGAGCAAGGGTGTTGGCACGAACACCGAAGGACACGAACACATTTTAGACCTCGATGAAAAAGGCTGTTACAGTCATTTAAAAAAGAAACGGAGCATTTTTATGAAATTTATGAAACCGAATATAAAACAAATCATTTCTAAAGTTTTTGTGAGATCTTTTTTGTTAGTATTTTTTTCGCAACAAATTCCAACTGTTTTCGGCCAGGCACCTCTACCGATGCCGAAGATTGGAAACATGGAACCCTGCGAATCTGCCAGAATTGTGAATCCTCCAACTGGAGGACCGACCTCGACCTCCACCCAACCACTCCCCGGGGTACCCACAGGTGGCGGAGACCCGTGCGAATGTGATTTTTCATCAGAAATTCCCGCATCCAGTTCGTGTATCGCCAAGGGAAAATATTGCCAAATCAAACCCCTCGAAGCCAAGGTTGAAAACTGCGCTTTTCAGGATGGCTCTGAAAATAGTTTTATGTCCGGTGAATGGACTGATGCCCCTAAAGAGGCCTGCCAAGTCATTACGAAGACTCAAACCTACCATGGCGATTGCAATTCTAAGTGTAAATTTGAAAATTTTTCCATAAGCAAAAAGCGGCACACGGGCTGTGGAGTGTGCTGGGCCAGAGCTGAAGTGATTGGTGGTGTCCTTACTGCTACCCAAGTTGAATGTAATCCAACGAGTTTTGCCCCCATTCCCGCGAGTGAATGGCCAAAAAATACTTGTGGGTGGATAGATTTAGCCGGGGTTGATGGATATGAGGTTTCAAAAAAATGTGATTTCAATCGCGAAAGCTACGAATGCAGGGGATCCTGTGAACTTTTGAAGCTCGAGAAGGACAACGGTTGCAAACCTAAGGTTCTTTCCAGTAGCGCATGTAAACTTTGCGAGCAAAATGTCGCTGGACTCAAAAAGAAAAAGGGGAAAATCAAAAATCAATCTAAGCCACGAAACGAAGATACAGGCGGAGTAACTTCAGCAAGGTAAAAAATCTTGCTTATTGATGATACTCGGCGAAGCCTTTGGCGCGGAGATCGCAGGCTGGGCATTTGCCACAACCGTAACCCCAGGGGTTTTTGTATTCAGAACCCCTTTTGCCTTCGTAACAGGTATGGGAATCCCATAACACCGATTCCAAGGCCTCGAGGTCATTTGCAAGTCTGAAAATCTCCGCCTTAGACAAATTTAATAGGGGTGTATGAAGTTGAAATTTTTCGCTTCCTAAAGCCCTTCGGGTTGTCATTTGAAAGGAATCGACGAAATCTTTTCGACAATCCGGGTAACCTGAACTGTCAGCCTCACAAATTCCTGTAACTAAATTATCGATAGTCCTTCCAGCCGCAAGGCTGGCTGCCAAAGTTAAAAAAACTAAATTTCGCCCTGGGACAAAGGAGTTGGGCAATGCCGAATTCATAAAACTCGAATCCTTAAGCACCGGCATACTGAGATCTGTCAGTGAATTGGCCCCAAAAATTCCCAGGGGCTCAATATTCATTATGTGATGCTTTACATTTAGGCGTTCAGTGAGCCTTGCAGCACAGTCGAGTTCAATGGAATGCCTTTGCCCGTACGAAAAAGTCAAAGCTTCGACTTTTGAAAATTTCTTTAAGGACCAATACAGACATGTTGTAGAATCTTGCCCGCCCGAAAAAACGACCAAACAAGATTTGTTTGTCATGTGAATTATCGTCCGAAAAAGGTTACAGCCATCTGGACCGACGGGCGTTTAATTGAAACTGCATACAATTCGGGCAAACTTTGTGAAAGTTTTCTAAAAATCCACTTTGCAATATTTTCACTTGAAGGGGGTCCCAAATCAGGAATGTCATTGAGATAGCGATGATCAAGTTCTTCAATGACTGGATTTAGGATCCCTTTGACAAGGCCCACGTCTCGCACAAATCCTTCAGTAGACTGCGAGGGACTTCGTAAAACTAAGCTTCCATAATAGGTGTGCCCGTGAAGTCGGCTATTGGGATGTCCCTCAGGAAAGCCCGGCGTCTTGTGAGCGCACTCCAAAACAAAATCCACACTCATCTCAAACACCACGCACCTCAGATCCCCAAATGTGCTTATGAAGCTGGGTTTGCAGCCTAAAGGGTTTTTGTGAACTCAGAACCCACTCTGAGAGTTCTTTGAGTGAGAGTTTGGCCCATGAGGGAGAAACAAGGCATGTCACTTTTTCAAACAGTTTTTTCTCAGTACAAACCCCGACGGCATAATCAAAATCTGTTTTGCTTGTTACAACAAATTTCACTTCATCTAGACCGGGTTTAAGGAGTCCCAAATTATCCCAAAGTTGCCGCCGAGACTCGCCCGAACCCGGAGTTTTTATATCAAGAATAATTTTTGTTTTTGGATTTAAACCTTCAACCGAAAAGGCCCCGCTGGTTTCAATCAAAACCTCATAGTTTTTTTGGAAAAGTTCATTAATGAACTCCTTAGTTTCAGGCTGAGCCAGAGGTTCGCCGCCAGTGACTTCAACCAGATTCACCGAAGAAAGTTTTTGCATTTCTTCAAAAATGTCATCGAAACTTTTGGCCTGGCCCTCAAAAAAAGCATACTCAGTATCGCAATAGGTGCAGCGAAGCGGGCAGCCTTTTAGGCGCACGAAAAGGCAGGGCCGTCCGGCATGAGTGGATTCTCCTTGGATTGAGAAAAAAATTTCATTCACCTGTAAATGCCTTTTCATCAGTTTAATTTCTGATCAAAGGGGCGCGCTGGGTCAAATGGAAAGCTACTTATTGTGCGCCCTAAAAAGTCCCTTGATTAAAATTTCCTAAACAATTTCGAACTGTTAAGTGCTCACAATTTAGAATTTGGTTTTGCCTTCGGTGGCCTCGTTTCTTAGCACCCTAGCTTCGCTTACTTTGAGAATTGAGCCTGACATTCATTCTTGCACAGCTCTTTCAGAGAACTCGCGTTGTTTTTAATTTCGGCACCAAGCTCCGAACACTCTTCCTCGCTGATGACTAACCTTTTCTTCGCAGTTCGCTGTTTAGCCTTGGAGTACTCGAGTGCCGAATCTCGAGGTGTGAGCATTTTCATTCCGTTGATTGTGATACTCTCTTGTTGCCCGTCGTTTTTGGTGGGCCCATCACAAATACAAGTTACAAGACATCCTCCATTGCTCCAATCCGCTTGAACAGGACCACCGGATTTATCAAAAATTAATTTAGTAGGTTCCATAACTTTCATCGGTTCTTTTAAAGATTGAGTTGGTGCGGGCTTAAAACTACGGAGACCTTTTTGAAGGGCATGCACTCCCAATAGAGTATCAACTCCACTTAGACCGGCTTCGACACTCGCAGCATGAGCAAGTTTAAGCAGTCTCTCGGATTCTTCAATATTACCTGAGTCAAAAGCTAGTTTTGCCTTTTCATAGAGGGATTTTGCCTCAAGTCCACGGGCAGTAACGCCCCAAACGGAAGCGGCGGTGCAATACCCTGTAAGACAGACTGAAAGACCTTTTCCAATGACAGCTGTGATTCCTCCGACTTGCCCCATTGTAGCCAAGGTTGCCCCAAGGCCTCCGCCCACACCGGCAAAAAGTAAAGCATCCTTTAGAATCTTTTCTCGATTGGCAGATTGTTCGTTTGAAAGATTGCAAACAAATGAATTTTCACCCAAAGTGGCCCGCGCTATATTCCCTGCCTGACCGCGAAAGAGTCCATAACCTCCACCGCCCATGGCACCCGCCGCAGTACCAGCAACCGCTGCGGTACCAAGGCCAACCAACCAAGCGCCTCCAGCGCCGAGGGTTGAAGTCGTTGCAGCCGCCGCAGATCCAGCCAAGCTTAAAGTAGCCCCTCCGGTAACAACCGCCGAAACAATCAGCGCCGCTCCAAGGCTCAGATTCCGAGTCGTTTCGATGACCGCTACGGTTTTGCTGGCGTTTTCTAGGCCGGTACGTAAAGCCCGGCCCTGATCCTTTTGGATTTCTGAGGAGCTTTCAAGAAATTGGACTATTAAGTCTTCTTTAAATTCATCTTTAATGATTTTACTTTTACGAATGGCTTCGGTTACTTTTAAAACGGCTCGAGACGAGCATTCCCCAGCATCCATACACGCAGCGAGCTTTGGCTTGGGATTAAAAGTCCTCTCAAAAAAACCCATATCTCGAACACCTTGGTTTTTTTCAAGGGCCTCCTTGGAACGAATATCGAACTCATCTATGGCGGCCTTAAGTTCAGTGTCGTCCTGAAATGCCATCGCAATCTGCAACATTTTTTCGCGCATGAATACAGCAACAATTCCTTGAAGGGCTCGAGCCGAGACTTGTTTTTGAATTTCGTCAATTAGCTTTGATGCCTGATTCTGAAACTGCTCAGGCGGCAAACTTTGCTTTAAAGCACTAAGTTTTTCCTGAAAAGTTTTAATTGCTTGTATTTCAGCTTGCGAGGGCTCGTCCAAGCAGGTTTCGGTAACCCCCATTCGCGAAAGGGTTGGACTTGGATCTTGGTGTTGTGCAAACGCAGGTCCGACGATGAGAGAGTAGAACACCAGAAGAATTTTTTTTTGAAGTTGAAATTTCTTCATATTTTCATTTCGGAAAATATTGAGAACTTCTTTAACACATTTGGTCGCCAGCTAACGAAGGGGCATCCAAGTAGATTTCAGGGTTTTAATTGGGTTGCAGGGACTTTTAAGGGCGCACAGTTTAGAATTTGGAATCTGTGGCGGATAAAGAAAAGAGCTCAGAACAGGCCGACACCAAAACCCTAAAGGCCTACGACAAGGATGCCTTTTTGTTTGCAAAACAGTGGCATGATTCGCCTCCGCCCACCGAAATCTACGAAGTCATCACTAAGTTTTTTGATAAATCCAAAACCACAATCGAAATTGGCTCCGGCAGCGGCCGAGACGCGGCCTGGTTAAAAACTCGCGGATTTTCAGTTATAGGTTTCGATGCTTCTCAAGGGTTACTCGACTATTCACGCAAACGTTACGGCCATATTGAATTTAAATTTGCCGAACTTCCCCTACTCAAAGAAATAGAAAGTAATAGTGCTGACCAAATTTTATGTGCAACGGCAATTCAACACCTCGCCCCTCAAGCAATTCCAATTGCTTTAAATCATTTGGATAGAGTTTTGAAAGTTGATGGAATTTTGTTTTTGAGTTGGAGGGTTCCCCTAACAAACGAAAAAAACTATCGACTCGAAGATGAAAGACTCTATACAAAAATTGAGTTCGAGGAGGCGCAGAATGGCCTTTCGCCATCTCGGTTTAAAGAACTTTATCGCGACGAAACCGATATCCAAACCTTCGGCAAACTGATTCGCACTTTGGTGGTTAAAAAACTATCCGAATAATTTTAATAACTTAGGCCCCAATTTCAAATTTTGAATCACTCCACTAGGGCTCGTTTTTAACGATTAATTTTTCCGCCGCATTTGTACGATAAGGATTCTATGAAATTGAAACTTGCATTTATTTTGGGTGCATTCTCTCAAAATTGTTTTTCAAATCAACCTGGCATTGAAGCCACCATTGAGAAAACCGCAACTCACCTCGGTTTAACTGAAGGAATTTCTACGGAGGCAGAAAAAAAACAACTCGCCAAAACCATTGCTGAAGTCCTCGACCCCGGCACCCCTCTGGATGCTTTTCGCAGACTTCTTTTGATGTTCGCGGCATTCCCTGCTCCCCCAGAGGGTAAATGGATGCCTATGGAAAAAATTTGTGCTTTTTGGCAGGAACTCAATGCCAATCCGCCCTTTAGTCTCAAGGACAATTTAGATTGGAAACTCTTCCTGCAAGACAACAAAGCTTTCATTGAAAAAATTCTCTACGGAAAAAATCCCCCAGCACCTGGAAATTGCGGAAAAGGCTATGTCGAAGGAATCTTTATAAAAGGAAACAAAAATCAACCGAAAGAAAAAAAAGTACAAATTGTGGTTAAAGAAATTGACCCCTCAAAGAAAGATAGCGCCCCCGAAATTGTAAACGACCAAACGACGACCAAGTACTACCTCGGAAATCCAACTCCAGAGGACTGTCCGGGCGGCTCCGTCCAAACTCCCAAGAAGAAATGTTTTTTGATGGCCTTTAATCTGAAAGAAGGCAAGGAAAAGGGCAAAAGCTTTTTCGAAGGATTCGCTAGAGAAGCCGTTGGTTTTACAAACTACATGCAATTTGTTGATGCAGAAGCCAAAGTGGGCAAAGGCCGCGGACTTTTAGGGCATCTTTGGGTCGACGAGCAAAAACATAAAGACATTCTTGCGGCAGCACGAAACAACCTTGAGGATTTTTTGAAAAAAAATGAAAATGTTTACAAAGACAAAGAAACCCTAAAGAAATACCAAGAAAAACGAAACAACTACGAAAGCGCTAAAAGCATTTTTTCAAATTACAATGGATATTTGATTTCTCAAAAAATTAGAGAAGGTTATAGCCAAAACAAACCTGTTGAATCCTTGATTTTAGAACTCGACAGAGAAATTCATCCAGCCGATCGAAGCAAAAATGAACTCCTTTACGAACCCGTACAGGGATGGAACCAGGAGGATTACACCTTTACAAAAATTGGTTTCTACAAAACCCCAGACTCCGGCACTCTTTTTATTTCTGAAGGCTATTGGGGCTGGGGTAATCCCAACCGAAGGGTCCGCGGAGTTGCCTCTCCTCCGGCAACTAGCGAATAAAAAAAATTCATTTCAAGCAATTCAAGAAATTGAGACAGCCTGCTTTTGCTGCCCCGGGCCAACTCTAAAACCCTAATTGGATGTCCTGCGCCTTGGCAGGTCTTGACTGTATGACTTACCTTTAAGCCGTGGCTTCAAAGATTACATCGAGTTCAACTGCTGAATATTTCTCAAAAAATTTACAACAAGTCGGATTCTCGTCGGCAACAAAGGCGGTTTTAACGACCTTAAAAGAGTCGGTCGATAACTCTTTAGATGCTTGCGAGGACGCTGGTATTTTGCCCGATGTCGACGTCATTATTGAAAAAATTGGGACCGGAACTCAAAAAAATACTGATCAAATTCATGTTGTTGTCACCGACAATGGCCCTGGCATATCGCCCGAAGATCTGCCCCGAGTTTACGGCGAATACCTAGCAAGCTCTAAGTTTGGACGTGGCAGGTGCTCACGGGGCCAGCAGGGTATCGGAATCTCAGCCGCCACTACCTGGGCCCAATTGACCTCGGCCAAAGGGGTTACAGTTATAACTAAAACTAAGGGGATGAAGCAGGCTACCAAGGCCATCATCGAAGTCGATATTAAAAAAAACCAAGGTTCCCTTAAAGACAAAACTACAGTCAACTGGGACCGCCCCCATGGCACGAGTGTTGAGTTTTTCTTTGATGGCAGACTTCAGCTACAAGGCGAAGGCGGCCTTCTGACCTATTTGATGGGCACAAGTCTTGTAAATCCGCACATGTCGCTCACCTACCGCATCAACGACGACAAGCCTGTGGTGATGGAGAGACTCTCAAATACAAATATTTTTATTCCCGAAGCCGTCTCTCCGCACCCTCACACTCTTAAACTCGGAGAATTCATTCAGCATTCAGGGCTTTTCGGAAAATTAAGCGTTGATAATTTTTTAAAAAAAGGTTTCTCGCGAATTGCCGATTCAACCTATGCGGACTTAGTCAAACAAGGGGTTAAAAAGGCTTGGTTTTCGGCCCCCCTTACCAATTTAAATGATTCCGACATGAAGATTCTCTACTCGGGACTTCAAAACGTAGAACTCATGGCCCCCTCCACTCGATCAGTTTTAAGTATCGGCGAAGACGGACTTTCTAAAAGTATTCGACGCTTGGGTGAGATTGATTTTTTTAGTGTGGTTTCGCGCAAACCGCGAATTTGCGATGCCAAGCCCGTCGTTGTTGAAGTCGCTATCGCGCGACTCAAAGACTCTAAGGGCGATCATGATGATCCTGTTATGGTTCTTAGATTTGCCAACCGTGTGCCCCTGCAATTTGATAAGGCCGCTTGCGTAACTGTGAAAGCCCTCGAGAGCGTAAACTGGCGAGCCTACGGCCTAGGTCAACCCAAAGATTCAATTCCCCTCGGGCCCTATGTCATCGCTATAAGCGTGGTGTCGCCTTTTATTAAATTTAAAAACGCATCTAAAGAAACCATTGATGCTTCAGAAGAACTACTCGATGAAATTCGTTTAGCTTTGATTCAAGCCGGCCAAAGACTTTCTCGGCACATAAATAAAGAGAAAAAAGCTGCCGACCTTGAAGAAAAAATTAAACATATCGAGCAATTTGGTCCTATTTTAATTTCAGGAATTGGTCGCATCACAAAGGCTCCCGAGGCTCGACTTGAAAAAGCTCGTAAAGGCCTTATGAAAATTTTGGGCCGCGATGCCGATGCTGCCCAGGATGCTCTTGATTCGGCGCTGGAAAAAGCCGCAGCCCAAGATGCCAAAATGAAAAAGAAACACGAAAAAGAAGACGCAGCCGATTCTGAAGAGGTAGCCAACTAAATGAAATCCATGAATTTACGCGTGGGCAACAATGTTCCGGTTTCAAAACTTTCCCAAGAGCTTTGCTTAGAGATTTTGTCAGACCTTGAGAATGCTAAAAGACCTGTTTTAGAGGCCACCAAATGTGCTCTCGACAATGCGCTATACAATCCCAAGGTTGGATTTTTAACCCCTGGCGATAAAAAAGTTCGCACTGAACTTAATGTTTCGAGTGTGCAAAAAATGGCTCGAGCCGTTTTCTTTTTAGAAATTCTTTTGCGCAATATTGAAACCGGTGGTGTGAATACCAAAAGGGAACTCTATTACGTAGCCAAAGGTGAATGCAAAAAAAGCAAAGACTTGAAGCCCCTCGATTTTGCTGGCCAAGAAGAAAGCGACGCAGTCATAGATTTTATTTGCGAAATGCTTGAATGCTACCGCGAAGAGCTAAATTGTTTTGCCAATGACCGTGGTGGCCAAACCTATTCACAAAATTTAGTTGTAACCGAAGAGCTTATTGACGGCACAAAAGCTGTGGTGGATTTAAGCTCGCTGGGTACAACTCCCTTTCAACCTAAAAACAAACCCCAGAGTTTTACATTGAAACCCAAAAAGGGGAAAATTGATTTTTGTTTAGTTATTGAATCCGAAGGCACTGCAAACTCCCTTGTGGCCAATGGTTTTACTAAGCGCCACAACTGCATTGTTATGGGTGCCCAGGGCGTGCCGTCTAATGGTGTTCGCAGTTGGACTAAAGCCATTCAGGACCAACTCGATACGCCCATTTATTTTTTCGGTGATCTGGACGCCTATACCCTGCAAAATATTTATCGCACTCTTAAGGCCGGCTCGGCAGCGAGCCTTATTCGAAACTCCAATTTTTCTGCCCCCGAGGTCAGGTTTTTGGGGGTGCTACCCGAAGACATAAAAAAATATGATCTTGCGGCCTATAAAGTAAACGAAAATGATGTGACCGAAGAACGCTCCCTAAAAAAGGCCAAAGATGCCCTCAGCAATGATCCATTTTTTAAGGACAAAAAGAATAAGGGCGTCACCGAAATTCTAGATTGGCTTATCGACAATAAACTCCGTTGCGAGCAACAGGCCTATTACATGGTTGATCCGCGCGATCCGCAAAAACCTGAAAAAATTATTGTCGAAAAAATAAAAAAAGGTAATTGGGTTTAGGGCTGAGACTTTAGTTTTGTAGACTCCGTTTCGCCAGTAGCCCCAAGCCCTAAAGGCAGCTTGCCACAATACGGGCGGTTTCAAGGCGGGAGAGTTTAAAGTCGGATTTTCGGGCCAGCCAACCCTCGTCTTTTTTGCCCAGATTCATTGTGGCTTGGGCCATTTTCAGTGGAAATTGGCAAAAAAATCGGATGCGGCCCGCCTGGGGTCTTAGCTGCCCAATAAAGGCTTGGGCCGCCGGCAAATTTGATTCAAAAAGATTCTGAAGCTTTGAAAAAGTTTCGACAAGTTCGACTCCCTCGGGGGCTGGGCTTTGATTATCACGCGGCAGAGCAGTCTCGGGCCAAAAACACCGACCCTCAGACCAATCTTTATAAAAGTCTTTGGTGATGTTTACGATTTGAAGGGCTTCGCCAAATTGCCGGCCCTGTTGCAGCCCCGCTTCGAGGTTAAAGGCTGGCCCAAAGGCCCCCTCTAAATAAAAATCGTTTGTTAAAAATTCTCCCACTGTACCGGCCACCCAATAGCAATATTTTTTAAAATCTTGAATCGAGCGCGGTTTTAATTCTTTCTCGATTTGTCGTTCCGCAATTTCGCGTTTCATCCCCTGTGCCATAGGCAAAAGGCTTCGACCAAAATTGATTTGAAAATCTGTCGGAAGTTGATTGATACCAGAAAAAACTGCTGCCCCATTTTTAAGTAAATCCAAGTCGTAGGGAGCGATTTCAGAATAGGGTTCCCAAAATCCTTCGTCTTTGAGCTGAAGATTCGAATTCCAATCCTTCAAACTGGATTGAAGAATATCGTCTTGGCCCTCAGCAAGATTTTTGAGGAGCCCCTCAACCCACTCCAACTGTTTGAGTCGGATTTTAGGGTCAAGAAGTGTTGCGTCCTCAAAAGTGTCCAAAATGCGGCAAAGCAAATAGGCCAGGCAAATTCGCAGTTGAATTTGTCCCTCCAATTGCCGAATTCCCAAATAAAAACTGCGACTTGTTTTTTCTAAATGAGCCAAAAAAAAGCTCAAATCCATAGCAAATCCGTATTCTCTGGTGGCCCTGGGGTCAAGCGGACACTCCTCTTAACGAAAACCCAGCAAGTCTTAAAAGGCGATTTAAGGGCATTTTAAGATCTATTCAGTGCCAATTTGGAACTCCTCATTATAGAAACCTATTTAGCCCAAGGACAAAGACCAAAACGGATCCCGCCAAGCTACAGGGAAATTGTGAAGGGGAGCTTGCGAAAGATACGAGGACTTTGAAACCGTGGTTGTCTGTTCATCCGGGGGGAAGGGCAGGCCGGACGAGTCCCCAAAAGGGACACGGCCCCGAGGTAGGAGATTGGCAGGGGAGGTTCCTACCCGGGGTCGAAAAGTTCGATGTTTAATGGCTGTCGGGAAATGAAAATATGGGTATTTTGCGCCAACTACCAGCTAAAGGATACCCCTTAAGGACTTAGGCCTTTTTTACCGAAAAGCCTAGAAATGGGCCTTTCTTTAAAATTTCTAAATAGAAATTCTTCTTTCAAAAAATTCATTTTTCTAGGGCCACTTGCTGCCCTCGGCCTTTTTGCTGGTCATTGGTTTTCGGTTCAAAAAAATATTTGCCGCAATCCTAGTTCAAGCGAAATCTCGACACTGGGACCGGTTTGCGCGCCCGAACTTGCGCAAATACTTGATCCCCAGAATCGTCGGGAGTCTGCGATAGCACTTTTGGAAGAGGAGTTTCGAGAAACTTCAACCGATTTGTGGTCAGCCAAACGCCTATTTCCGGTTTTGAAATCGGCAATGGAGGAAAAAAACAATTGGGCGGGACTTAGAATTTACGGCCTAAATCCCGGAAGCTCCATTGTGTGGCTCCAACAAAAAGACCTAAAGGCCATGAACGAAACTCTTTGGAACCTAACCGGAACTGAATACTATTTAGCTCTACTCGATTTGGAACTGACAAACCTCTTAACCTCATTCGGAGATTCAACAAAAATAGTTAACCGAAACTATAAAGATCGGATAATGGCAATGACCCTTTCCCAAGAGCAGTTCAAAGCCAAAATTCTTGACCCTTTGCAGGCAAAACTTCTGGAATATGTTCTGCAAGCACGTTACGGAAAAAAGGAAGTCTCTCCAGAACAAAGAAAATTTTGGCAGGATTGGATTGCAGAAAAACTAATCTGGACCTCTGCCCCTAGCATTTTAGATGCCTATTTAAAACTCAAAGGTATTGAGCCCAAGGAATTCAAGGTGTGGCGAGAGAAGACCCAAAGACTGCAGAGGGATCTTAAGAAAATAGTTCCAAATGAAACGAAATTTTACTCTCTACTAAATTTATTTAGGCGGGCGCGCGGCAATGTGAACGAAATCGATTCTATTGCGAAAAATGAGGGTATTTCTCGCGAACTCGCTGAAAAATTTGTGACCCTGGAAGAAAAATTGCAAGCCTTGGACTTTCTTCCTATGGATAACAAGATTTCGACCTGGAATTTTGAAGCCCTCATGGATTTTTTCGATGGCCTCTCAAAAAATCAAGATGCGGTGAAAAGAATCGCACAAAGAGATATCGAAAAGTACGAAGATTCGTGGCTTCTCCAGAGACAGGTTTTCTTTATGAAGTTTATCGAAAAGGGTCGGCATTTGGTCGCGCTTGATCGCAGAAATTTCGGAGGACGTGCCCTGAAGGCTCGTAGCGATTGGTTAAGTAGCGAGGCACCCCTGGAAACTTTGCCTGACATATACACGGATCTCACCGAAGAGCTTGTCGGGGACTACAATGAGCTTCTCAAAAAAGTAAAAAAAATTTTTAACAATTCACCTGACGTTTTTCTATATCGAAGTGGCGACGATGCCCTAATTTCAATTCCGGACGCGACGCCCGAACAGCTTTTAAAATTAAAAACCCTGTTGGATTCAGAAACTGAAAAATTCTATAGCCATCTTACAACGCGCGAAACTGAGGGTGAGGCTTCCAAAACTGCAGCCAAGGCGATGATGGAGGCTCGGGAAAAGCTTTTTGATTTAAAATAGACTTGGCTGGGGCCTCAAAGGCCGAGTAAAGATTGCCGATGCCGCAAATTATTTACACTATGAAAGGCCTCAATAAGTGGGTCAATCAGAAACAAATACTTCGAGATATTTATCTTTCATTTTTCGAAGGGGCCAAAATTGGTATTTTAGGTATCAATGGCTCGGGAAAATCTACACTCCTTAAAATCATGGCGGGCCTGGATAAAGAATTCCAAGGCGAATCTTTTGTTGCCCAAGGCAGAAGTGTGGGGTTTTTAGCCCAAGAGCCCCAGCTTGATGAAACAAAAACAGTAAAAGAAAATGTTATGGAAGGCGTGGGCGAAATTGCCCGGCTTTTAAGTGAGTTTGAAAATATTTCGGCGAAATTTTCTGAAGAAATGTCGCCCGAACAAATGGAGAAACTCATCGCAAGGCAGGCCGAGCTGCAAGAAAAAATTGAAGCTGCCGATGCTTGGAGCCTTGATCGTAAACTTGATATCGCGATGGATGCCCTTCGCTGCCCGCCAGGGGATTCGAGTGTTAAACAACTTTCAGGTGGTGAAAAACGCCGAGTTGCACTTTGCCGATTGCTGTTAAGCAAGCCTGACTTACTTTTGCTTGACGAACCTACCAACCACTTGGACGCCGAGAGTGTCGCTTGGCTTGAGCGACATTTGGCTGAATACCCGGGTAGCGTTGTTGCCGTAACCCACGATCGCTATTTTTTAGATAGCGTGGCGGGTTGGATTTTGGAACTTGATCGCGGCCATGGAATTCCGTGGGAAGGAAATTACTCTTCGTGGCTTGAGCAAAAACAAAAACGCGTTGCTACCGAGGAAAAAACTGAAAGCAAAAGACAAAAATCTCTTGAAAAAGAATTGGAATGGATTCGCCAGGCTCCACGCGCAAGACAAGCAAAATCTAAGGCTCGAATTTCGGCCTATGAAAATTTAATTACGCTTGATGCTGAAAAACGCATCGAAGACTTAGAAATTTTTATTCCACCAGGCCCACGTTTGGGTGAAGTCGTTATTGATGCCCAAAATATTTCAAAGGCCTTTGGCGATATTCTTCTTTACGAAGGAATGACTTTTAATTTGCCTCGCGGGGGTATTGTCGGAGTTATTGGCCCCAACGGTGCAGGTAAAACAACTTTGTTTAGAATGATCACGGGCCAAGATAAACCTGACTCGGGCAGCATTCGTATTGGCGATACTGTAAAGCTTGCCTATGTGGACCAATCTCGCGACACCTTGGATGCCAATAAATCCGTTTATGACGAAATTACGGGCGGCACGGATAACGTGAAACTAGGAAGCCGCGAAGTTAATGGCCGAGCCTATGTGGCTCGCTTTAATTTTGCGGGTAATGACCAACAAAAAAAGGTTGGTGTGCTGTCAGGCGGCGAACGAAACAGAGTTCATTTAGCAAAAATGCTTAAATCGGGAGCCAACGTTTTGCTTCTGGATGAACCGACTAACGACCTTGATGTAAATACTTTACGGGCACTTGAAGAAGCCCTTTTAAGTTTTGGCGGCTGCGCTGTTGTGATATCCCACGATCGCTGGTTTTTAGATCGTATTGCCACTCATATCCTAGCTTTTGAAGGGGACAGTAATGTCGTGTGGTTTGAGGGCAACTATCAAGACTACGAAGCGGATCGTAAACGTAGATTAGGCGTTGAGGCCGACACCCCTCATCGCATTAAATACAAAAAGCTTATTCGAAAATAGGATTCCGCTGCGCCCATGAAAATTACCGGAATAAAAACCCGAGTTTTTCGAATCGGCGAAAATATTTTTGATTTTTTGTATGCGGCCTTAGAGGCAAACAATATTTGTTTGCATGAAAGGTGCGTTCTCGTAGTGACTTCGAAAATTGTAAGTCTTGCTGAGGGCCGCATTGTTAAACGCGCCCAGGGACAAACTAAAGGGGATTTGATTACCGCTGAGGCCGAGATGGATTTGGGTCCGCTCAAGCAGTCTTCGCGATTAACACTCAAACACGGACTTCTTTTACCTTCTGCGGGCATTGATGAATCAAACTCTGAAACGGGTGACTTTATTCTTTTGCCCAAAGACCCTTGGGATTGGGCAAAGAAAATTCATTTCGAGTTAACTCAAAAGTTAAATTTAGATTTTTTAGGTATTGTCATTACCGATTCGAGGTCCCAACCCCTAAGGCGTGGAATTTCGGGAGTGGCCCTCGCCCACGCAGGCTTTAAGGGCGTCGTCAGCCGAGTTGGGCAAAAGGATTTGTTTGGCAGACCGCTTTCTATGACCCAAATAAATTGTATTGACCCGCTAGCAGCCGCGGCGGTTTTTGAAATGGGCGAGGCCGATGAAGCCAGACCCCTTGCTTGGATTGAAGATTTGAATTTAGAGTTTTTAAGTAGAGAGCAAACTCGAACATTTGATTTTAAAAATGAAATTCAGATTCCGCCAAAAGATGATATGTACGCTAATCAGATAGAAATGATGCGTGCTTTGGCAACCTAAATAGAAATTTGAAATCAAAAATAGGGACGAGCTTATTTCAGAGTAGGAAACGTGTTACTGCCACTATTGTCATTCCAAATGGTAGTAAAATCCCATGAACTGAGCGGTGGCTTGCCAGGGCTGTAGAAATCGCTCAGGGTTGGGACGGACGCTGTGGCAAAAGTGTTACAACCGCCGACTCCGTAATTTATGCACTCTCCGCCGCCTCGATCATAATAGTAATTATTTCCACCATTATTGCCTGCGGTGTAAAAAAGAGGGCCGATCGTCATTGTGGCGTCGTCTCCTCTGATTCTGCCCGTCGAAAACGAGTCATAAGCCGTCGTAAACCCGTACGAAACAATTCCCGTAACTTGCCCTCCGGTGCACTGGACATCTGCAGAATTATAAAATCGAGTGATCGTCGTGCCCCACTCAGGCATTCCTGCAGCTCCGCCGCAGCGGTAACCCGTCAGGGCGATATCCCCGGAGTTGAAAGAATCCGTAATCGTTCCTCGGACCACCCTTCCAAAAATTCCTCCTGATTCACTGGCCGGGCCCGTTAGATTTGCCGAATTTGATGATCGTTCGACGACTCCTGTGCCGACGGCGATTATACCCGCGACCCTTCCTCCGGTACCCTCGATTTGTCCGGGGCCACGAACATGGACTCGAGAAACTAAAGTATCACCCCAAACTCCGCCGACCGCTCCACCCAGACTTGCCCACTGAGAGGCAGTCAAATGGGAATTACCAATAGATAAACTTAAGTCTTTGACTGTCGCCATTCTGGCGCGAGCAATTAAACCTGTGAAAAGGTAGAAACTTTCATTGAGAAAAATTTCCGAAACAGTAAAGTCGTCTCCATCAAGCGCCCCCGAAAAAACTCCTCGCTTAAATAAAGGCAAAGAAGCAGAAATTGAAGCGGTGTTGATATTCGCAGTAATCAAAAAGTGTTTGTCGGCCAAACGAGGATTTGATTCAATTAAAGAAAGATCTGTTGCGTTAGCAATAAGATAAGGTGAGCCACTGGTGCCACTGCCCGTAAAGGGAGCTGTGTAAGCGGGATCAAGGCCGGGCTCAAACCAAAGCCCCGGTGCCTGTGAAGATCCGCTGCGGGAAATCCAAAAATCGCTACGGCCATCGGCGGTGGAATTCACAAAATCCCAGTTTTGGGTTTCTGTTGAGGTGTCCGAAATCAGATTTGCAACCGTGGCCGAGGCAGTTTGAGTCGAATTGCAACCGCCTGAATTGGTATTCGTGCAAGTTGCGGTGGAGCTCGAATAAATTTCTGTCAAACTGTTCGCCCCTGAGCCAATGAGCTTACCAACATAGGCGCTGGTGGAATCGCCTTGGACATTTCCAAGGGCAAAAGCTCTTCGTACTTGGGTGCCATTATATTTTTCTCCGATAAGACCGCCAATGTGTTCACCGATACCGCCTATGTTTCCCGTCGTATAGACTTCTTCAAGGATGGCGCCATGATGTGTGAAGCCTGCGATACCACCCAAGTAAGAGGCTCCGCCAACAGTCGCTGTTGAGTACCCAGAAAGAAATTCCGAATTGCCAGCGTAACCAGAAACACCACCCACATAATTGGTTCCCACTACAGTACCGGTAGTTTTAAACCCGATGATGAATGCGGATTCATTGCCAACAATTCCACCGACTCGATTTCGGCCCGAAACGTTTCCATGAAACTGAACATTGTACAAACCGAGATCACTATAACCACCTGTAGCTATGAGGCCGCCAACATAGTCGCGGCCACTGACTTGTGAAGTGCCTTTCAAAGAAAACACGCTCACATTGGAAACAGCTGAGAAGGATGCCATCCACCCACCCAAAGCGCCGACATAGTCTTGACCTGTGATGTTCACATCGTAAAAATAAATATTTGTGAAGCGAGCGATAGAGCTGCTGGTAAACAATCCCACACTATCTGTTGTTGGGCGATTTGCAGTGAGTCCTTCAATGGCAAAGTGATCGCCTCCAAATCCTGATTGAAATCCGTTAGGATTGTCCAACGGTAACCAACCTAAACCCGTGACATAGTCTTGGTCTGAACCATTTACGACATTGTCTCCGTTGGTGTCGCCACGTGAAAAATAAATGTCATTACCCAGCACGAAATGATTTGATCCTCGTAAGTGTACTTCTCGCAGTTGCTCAGGAGTACATAAAATATATGGAGAAGCTACAGTACCCGCGCCACCAGCAAGACCAGCTGCGAAATTCTTTTGTCTATCGACAAGAGCGTTACACGCAGTCGAGCTTTTTGTGAGCACGCCTGAGGAAAAATCTTGAGGCTGATCGATGGCATCCCAATGACGCAAGGTCAGAGTGTGTTGCCCGGTAGATAACGCAGAGGTGTCTGCGTAGATATTAAATTTGTTTGAGGCACAGGTTGCTGACCCTAAACTTGTAGCGCCCGAAAAGACTTCGACAGATTTTCCATTGGCAGAACAATCACCGTAAAACATTTTCACATAACCTAAGCGCGTGGCATAAGCGTCGGGAAACAGCAAAGTCAGAGTTGCCGTGCTGGGTGGAGTAGCAATCACAACATCAAAGGTTTCATCAGTTGTTGTTGTGCCATCATCAACTGTGACAGTAACGGTGACCGTGCCAAATTGATTGGCGTCGGGAGTGACGGTGACTGTGCGTGAGGCACCCGAACCACCTAGCACAACGTTTGCAAGCGGAATTTTCACGGCATCGCTAGTGGCACGAGTCATCGTGAGCGAGCCTGCAGCGGTTTCAACATCACCGATAGTAAAAGCTAAAGCCCCGGTGTTGGCATTTGCAGCGATGCTCTGATTTGCAATCGCCGTAATTGTGGGAGCATCGTTGACGGGCGTGACGGTTAAAACAAAATCTTCGGTTGTACTGAGAGTGCCATCACCCACGGTGATTGTAATTGTTGTTGTACCAAATTGATTTAATTCAGGAGCCAAAGAAAGCGTTTGAGACCCTGCGCTCCCACCAAGAGTGATTGATGAATTTGCAAGTAAAGTTGTATTTGAAGAGGTCACAGTTAACGACAAACTCGCAGCCGCCGTTTGAGCATCGCTATAAGTAAAAGCTATTGAGCCTAGTGTGGCGTCTTCGTTAGTTGTTTGATCAGCAACTGCAGGAATTGTAGGAGCGGTGTTTGCAGCAGCACCCGAGCCACCACTGCCTGAACCACTGCCTGCGCCGCTGCCCGAACCAGCGCCGTCTTCTGATGAATCCTCATCACCCGAATCAACCTGCCCAGATCCGCCGCCGCCTGACTTTCCGCCGTTCTTGTTGGTGGGTGAGTTAATGGCAGCCGCACAGGCAGACACCGCCACACCCACAACCAACATTCTAAAAAAAAGCGACAGCCACAAAGCAAATCGCAAACGAAAAACGTCCATCATCTTTACCGTAGCGATATCAAACACGGCCGTGTGTGAAGATCAGGTTAAGTTTTGAAAATAAAAAAAAAGCGAGGGCTCGTATTATTCATACTGCCACTGAAGGAGCGGGTAGCCGCCGTTTTTGGGCATTTTCCACACACCCGTGCCACTGGTGAAATCAAAACCTGTGTAAGTGCTTTGAAGATACATCTCATATGCGGCCTTGGCGGTTCCCACCACGCTGGTAGAGGTTCCTGCTGTGCGGGAGTCATAGAAATTATTTGTGTTTGCAATATCTCCTGATCCACCCGAGCGCATTCCGTAGACTGAACCCAGTGTGGTTGTCAGGTAGGCCGTTGAAAAATTTCTGACGAAACTCGCACTATTGGGCATTGATGAAACAAATCCTGAAGTATTTGACCTACCCTGAATGGATCCGACAACAACTCGGTTGTCGGCAAATTCGTGGGCATCAACTTGGGCTAAGGCAAAAAAACCACTGGCAATTCCGGAAGCCGCGGTGGCTTGAATGAGTCCGACTTCAGCTGAATTTCTATTAAAATTAATCGCGCCACTGGCCAGATTGTAGTCGCCGCCTATTAAGCCTCCCACTTGAGTTAAACCCGATATTTTTTGGGCCCTAACTTCGCAATCGCTTATTAAGGCACCTTCGCCACCAAAATTTGCATAACCCATAAGCCCGCCAACGGGGCCACTTGCAGAGGCTGAAACACCTGAAGCAAAGACTTGTATGCCGGAATAACTATTTAATGCGTTAAATGAAACACCAGCGCCCCCGACGAAGCCTCCCACTTGAGTTGTCCCAGAAATTGTTCCGGCTCGAACAAGAGTACTCAAATAGGTTTGTCCGTTGATTTCATGGAATCCCAGCGCCCCCCCGACACTCGAACTCGTACCCGAAATGTTTGCTCGCACATAGGCCTGCGAAAAGCTTGCCCCAACCAAATAAGATTCAATACCGCCAACATAAGCCGCGCCGCTAACACTGCCTCTAAAGGAAAGATTTGTTGCCTGAGAGACAATATCAAAGGGACTTAGGTAGTCGGCTGTAGAGCTCATCGTGAAATTAAAGAGATGGAAATTTTGAATGCTCATTCCTGCGTTCCCGAATGTAATCCAATGAGTATTGGCAGAAGCCGAAGACACTGTTCCGTTTAGAACTCTAAAATTTTTTCCGTTGAAGGTTCCCGTCCGGTTAAAAAGATCTACCTCTGTGAAGCTTCCATTTAAATCAATGGAATCTCCAAGTTCGAAGTGAATGTTAGTCTCGTTGTTGGTTGTTGCCGTTTGAATCGCATCGAGCTGTGTTTCAGTGCAAATAATCCAAGGATCACCTACAGTGCCTGCGCCTGCGGCAAAGGGCGTACTTGCGCGATTGTCGACACACGCCGTAGGTAGGGTGACATCAAGCGTGCGTGTAGCGGT
Organism: Bdellovibrionota bacterium; assembly: GCA_964201665.1. Classification (GTDB taxonomy): domain Bacteria; phylum Bdellovibrionota; class UBA2428; order UBA2428; family UBA2428; genus CAXNEW01. The sequence continues at coordinate 13,778 of CAXNEW010000007.1, read as the reverse complement.
GGTGGAATTATTCCCCGCACCATCGCGCTGGGAGGCGACGATTGTGATTTGCACGCCGTCAACGAAAGGGTCGACAGCATCAAGAGCTGCCAAATCCATCGTGTGCGACCAAAATTGGTCGACGTTACAAGATTCATAGCTCGTGTAGGCACCGCTTGGAGTGGTGACATCAATTTTTACGGGCCACTGAGATTCTGAGCAGCGCCCCTCGACTTCATAGGTTCCAATTGAGTTAATGTCTGTGTAGCCCAGCGGATATCCGTTTGCGTTTGGAAATATAAATGTCGGCGCGGTTGGGGCGACGATGTCGGCCTCTTCCCACTTAAGTTGTGGGCGTTCAGCTCGCATGCTCCAAACATTTGTAAAATCAAAACCAGTGAAATTGCTCGCAGAAGTGAAGTCTGAGTCCGAAAGTGGCGTATTGCGTGGGGGGCCCGATCCTTGCCCCGTAGTCGTGGAATTGAAATAGGAATTTGTCAAATTTCCCGAATCATCAGATCCACCATATTCATCCAATCGGCTAGCATGAGTCATCAACCCCGCAGAAAATGTATTGGCTACAAGCCCAGCACCACCGTCTGCTCCCAAAAAAGTATAATTGCTGCTTGTTTGCCCGGCATTAGTTGCCCTGACCTCTGCCATTGAATAGGAATCACTAATTTCTCCAGAGCTTACGCCAGCAAAACCTCCCATGTATGGAAATCCTGATTCAACAGCGCCCTGATTCCAGGACTGAACAGCTGAACCCGTCTGATCTTGTCGTCCAACAAAGCCGCCGTTGGAATGGTTTCCCCGGTTTAGCAAACTCGAATTCGAACTCGACTTAAAAATTCGTCCCGCAGTTAACCCCACCAATCCGCCCACACTACGACTCGAAGAAGTTAGTGACCCCTTTGAAAAACTTCCAGAAACACGGCTGCCCTCGTCGAGATCACCTGCAATCAATCCACAGTTTGATTGACATTCTAGAACCCCTGTTACCGAAGCATTCATTATTTTTGACCCCGAATTTAGCTCTGAAGCCAATCCACCAACACCGTTGTTAGCAATGATGCTGATGTCTCGAAGATGCACATTTTCAACCACCGCACCTGACTGCAGCAAGAAGAGGCCAATAGAGCTAGAAGCCGGCAGATTTAAGGATAATCCGGATAACTGAAAATTATTTCCATTTAGGCTACCACTTAGGGCTCCCTCGCCTACAGTCAAACTCGACAGATCAATATTGTTTCGAAGTTCAAAATGGGCATCGTTGTCAGTAGAAATCTGCTGAAACTGTGTCACGGTACAAATTGAATAGGGATACCAAGGAGTGCCGGTGCCGCCCGCAAAAGGCGCAGCCGCTTTGCGAGCGGGTGTGCAGTAGGAGGTGTCTTTAAACATCCGAAGTGTTTTTGCATCGGTGGAATTCGTCGTGGCAATAGTTACAACGCCATCAGCCAGGGCGCTAAAATCATGAGTCAAAGACCAGGTGCCACTTGTGCAGTTTGCCGGCGATCCCACAGCTGTTCCGTTGACTGTGAGTCGTACAGGCAGGGTGGCAATCTCGCAAGTACCCTCGAGTGTATAAGCCTGATCGTCAGATTCACCTATTCGCAAGCCATCTTTAAAGGGATATGTAAACGTAACTGCATTGTGATTAGGTTCAGCAACGGTGACTTGAAAAACCTCGCTTGTGGTTGTTGTACCATCGTTTACAGTGATTGTGATATTTGCACTCCCCCAGGCATTTCCCGTTGGAGTTGCCGTCACGGTGCGTGCAGTACCTGATCCACCAAAAACAATACTGCCATTGGCAATAAGGGCGGTGTTACTTGAAACTCCTGATAGGGTCAGCGAGGCTGCCGCAGTTTCTGGGTCGCCAATTGTAACAACCAAGGCGCCAGTGCCCGTGCTATTTGCAACATTTTGATCGGCAATTGCGGCAATCGTCGGAGCATCGTTAACTGGATTCACAGTGAGTAGAAAATCCTCAGTGCTTTGCAGGTCGCCATCACTGACTGTGATAGTAATTGTAGTTGTTCCAAATTGGTTAGATTCAGGGGCCAGTGAAAGTGTCCGCGCACCCGCACTGCCGCCAACAGTGATAGATGAATTTGCTAGTAAAGTTGTATTTGAAGACGTCACACTTAATGACAAACTCGCAGACGCCATTTCTGCGTCTAAAAGAGTGAGCACTATCCCAGTAATAGGGGTGTCCTCGTTGGTGCTTTGGTCTGATATTGAAAAAATGACAGGTGCTGTGTTTGGACTAGGATCATCGTCCTCACCACCTAAATCAGTTTCTCCGGAATCGTCGCCACCAGCCCCGCCGCCATTATTTTTTGTAGGTGAGTTTATGGCTGCAGCACAGCTCACTAAAAATAGGAAAACGAATGCCTGGGTGCCCTTCCATATGAATTTGAAATTGAAATTCGCAAAAAAATCCATACCTTCTAATTTTACCTGTAGACGTAATGGGCGCACATAAATTCGCCTAAGCATCTGATTTTATAGCCCTAAAAAATCGATCTGCGATAGCCCACATTGAGCAAAAACCCAAGAGCCAAACACACGGTCAAAACTGAAGTTCCTCCGTAACTTGCGAGTGGAAGGGGAATTCCCACTATGGGAAACATACCCGTCACCATCGCAATATTAATAAAAATTTGAGAGGCCAGCATTCCAATAATTCCCACACACAAGAGACTTCCAAATTTATCACGCGCAGCCGATGCGATGGCTACACATCTTTGAAACAAAAAAACATAAAGGCCAAACAAAAGTAAGCAACCCATAAGGCCCCACTCTTCTGCAAGCACTGTAAAAATAAAATCGGTGTGCCCCTCGGGCGTAAAATCGAGCTGTGTTTGAGTGCCTTTTGTGAAACCCTTGCCAGAAATTTTTCCGCTCCCCACTGCTATCATTGATTGAAGGGCATTGTAGCCCTGGCCCTTGGGATCACTCGTTGGATCAACAAAGGTACGAATGCGATCCTTTTGGTAGGGCTTTAAGCCGTACTGCCAAAAAATAGGCAAACTCACCACACCCAAAATCGCCGCAGTAACTAAAACTCGTGTACGGATTCCTACAAAGAGCAAAACTACCGAGCCCGCAATCGCCAAATGCCCGCCGGTACCCAAATCAGGTTGAACAATAGTAAAGACTGCGGGGGCCCCTAAAATAAGCAAAGGTGGCCAGAGATCTTTAAAATCAAGTTTGTCCAAACTTGTTCGAGCCTGAAAATATTTTGCCAAGGCCAACAAAGTCGCAAGCTTCATGGTTTCGCTGGGCTGATAAGAGAGTAAGCCTAAGTCAATCCACCTTCGAGCCCCGTATCTGAGCACACCAATAAACTCTACGCTGATAAGAGCCAGAAGATTAAGCCCATAAATAAGATAGGCTGCCCGCTCTAAAAACCGATAATCAAAAAGCATTACAAGCGAGATAACTCCCATGCCAGCAATAAAAAACGAAAATTGCCTAAGCACAAAACTCGATGCGGATTCGTCTCCTACGTATCCAACGGCTGTTGCCGAATAAACATTGAGAAGCCCCACAACCATAATGCCCAAAATCGCACCGACGAGGCGCCAATCGAAGCGACTCTCTTCAGTTGCAGCGAAGTCTTCTGCCCCCTGTGAACCAAGAATTCCCATTTATATTTTTATATTAAACTGAAAAACAGTTAACAGCTACTCAGGCCAATCTTACTGAATTATCGCACCGGCGGTTGAACCGACCGCCTGTCATCAAACACAAAGCAGTTTCCTCGCCAATGGTCTCCTCCTACCTCAGAGAAATAAGTCAATATGCCGCCCTCAAGCTGTACCACATCCGACCAACCTTGCATTTTCATAAAGGCCGAGGCCTTTTCACAGCGAATTCCGCCTGTGCAAAACATCGCAATTTTTTTATTTTTTGGAATTGATTCCGTTGCAACTACAAACTGCCTAAATGACTGTGTGCCAGCTCTGAGAGCCCCTTCAAAACTGCCTTCGTCAAACTCAAAATCATTCCGAGTATCAATCAAAACCCACGGCGAAAACTCACCGAGCCTTAGATGCTCGGCGACAATTTCGCGGAATTCCTGTGGCTTTGCATATCGACCCCTTGAAACGGGTACGTCTATTCCAGGGTTCTTGAGCGCAACGATTTCGTCTCGAATTTGAATTTTGAGACGTTTAAAGGTGAGAGACTCACTCCAGCTTTTATGAAAATCAAATTCCTGGCAGCCAAGCTCTTTAAGCAAGGCGAGCAAATCGGCCTCGAGACTACTTTCGCCAGCTGCGCATAAATTAAAATTGATTCCCTCTTTAGCAATGAGCACTGTTCCACGAACCACAACGGGGTGGTCTCTTAAAATCTCATCAAAGCGCGCCGAAGTGCCTTCGACATCTTGAACAGGAAAAAAAGAATAGTGGGCTAGGTTTAAAAATAATTCACTCATAGGGCTTGCTAGTGCATTTCAGAAAAAAGCTTTTTGTCTCCGTCTGCATGCAATTTTTCTAAATGAACCCAACTTAGGCCCCACTCGTCAAGATTTTTTAGGATCTCTATAATTTGTTTCTGGCTGAGAACTTCATTATTGGAGCCCATAATTCGGCACCTAAAGACATCGGTTAAAGCAAAATTAACCTCGCGATCGGGCCATACGCAGGTTCCGCGATTTGAAATCGCCTTGAGTTTAAAATTTCCCCACGATGTTGAAGCAAAAATAGGCTTAGTCGTGACCGGAATTTTTTCTTGGCTAACAAAGATATCAACACCCACGCATTTAAAGTTTTTCACGACTTGAGTCTCCCTACAATCGCCCGAGTAAAATCCTGCGTACTTGCCGATCCACCCAAATCTCGGGTGCAAGTATTCTTGTTTGCCAAAGCCTCAGTCAGCGCCTTCTCAATTTTCTGAGCTTCCTGATTGAGCCCTAAATCGCGCAACATCAGAAGTGACGAAAACAAAAGCGCCGTAGGATTAGCCAATCCTTTGCCCGCAATATCTGGAGCCGAACCATGCACGGCCTCATAAACTGCAAGGCTCGAGCCAATATTTGCACCCGAGGCGATTCCAAGTCCACCCACGAGCCCTGCACACAAATCACTCACAATATCGCCAAACAAATTTGGCAAAACCAATACGTCAAATTTTTCGGGCCGGCTGACAAGTTGCATACAACAATTATCAACAATGATGTCACTAGATTCTATTTGGGGAAATTCTTTTGCCACTTCGTGGAAGGTTTCTAAAAATAATCCGTCAGTGAGTTTCATGATATTGGCTTTATGAACACAAGTTACTTTTTTTCTTCCCTGTCTGACGGCGAGCTCAAATGCGAAACGATGAGCACGCAGACTTCCGCTGCGAGTGATAATGCGCAAACACTGGGCCATATCGGGGCTTTGCTGGTGTTCGATGCCGCCGTAAGTGTCTTCAATGTTTTCGCGAACAATAATGATGTCTACATTTTTAAATGGGGTTTCTATGCAGGGTAAACTTTTTATAGGTCTCACATTTGCAAAAAGATCGAGAGCCTTGCGAATGGTAACATTTATACTTTTATGCCCACCACCCGTTGGAGTTGTTGTGGGTCCCTTAATGCAAACCTTGAGGTCGGCCATTTTTTTAAGATCAGAGGCCAAAATTCCCTGACCCACTTTTTCAAATTGCCCGAGGCCTGCAGGAATACTCTCGAAATCAAGAGGTACCTTTGCGGCTGCAAATACGTCCTTCAGCGAGGCGGAGATCTCGGGGCCGATTCCATCACCTTCGATGAGTCCAATTTTTTTGATTTTTTGTGAAGAAGACAACATAGAGACTATTTAAAACCACATTGCCAGAACTGGGAATCAAAAAATCGGAAAATTAGGAGGCTTTTGCAAATCGAAGGCATTTATTCTAGGCGACCGTTTTCCTGAAACAGGTAGATTTAGACCTGAAGCCCGGGCGGAAGAACCCGAGCCAGTCCGCCCAGGCCTCAGGTCTAAATCTACCTGTTTCGCTAACTTCGAATTCTTGCCCGTCGAAAATGTTTCAGTGGCTCGCAATACCCAATCGATAATTTTGCCCTGTCCTGCTAGCTTTTGGGCCCTATGAATTCAGTTGTTGTTCCAGCCCCAGCCCGTCCGCCAGGAAGTCCGCTAAGTGGAGTTAAACACGTCATTGCCGTTGGCTCTGGTAAAGGCGGTGTTGGCAAATCCACAACCGCCGTCAATTTAGCCTTAGCCCTAAGTAAACTCGGAGCACGCGTGGGACTCATGGATGCCGACATTTATGGCCCCTCGATTCCGAGACTTCTTGGAACACTCGAAACCCCACTTGAAGATCCCACTAGTGGAAAAATTCGTCCTCCCCTAGCTCATGGCCTTAAAGTTATGAGCATGGGTTTACTCGCCCAGGGCCAAACACCAACTGTTTGGCGTGGGCCCATGGCCTCACGGGCGGTCACACAATTTTTGAGTGAAATTGACTGGGGCGAACTCGATTATCTCATTGTTGATTTGCCACCCGGAACTGGCGATATCCAACTGACTCTGGCCCAATCAGCTCGGCTTTCGGGGGCCATTGTCGTCACCACCCCACAGGTTTTGGCACAAGACATCGCAAAACGCGGCCTCAAAATGTTTCAGCAGCTTCGAATTCCTGTACTGGGACTCGTCGAAAACATGAGTGAATATATTTGCCCTGAGTGCGGCCATCATGGGCATATTTTTAAATCCGGTGGCGGAGAAAAAGTTTCGAGCGAGCTCGGAATTCCGCTGCTTGCAAAAATTCCTCTCGATCCCACCTTGGTAGACGAATCTGATCAGGGAATTTCGCTCTTTGAAAGCCGTGCAGACTGCGAAGTTGCCAAAGCCTTTTTGAGTCTTGCTCAAAATATGGCAAGCGAACTCTCGACGGTGTTGAGTGGCGGAAGATCCGAGAAAGCTACCGTAGTTTCGATTGAGCCTCATGCCCCATCAAGCCTTGCCAAAGTGATTTGGTCAGATGGCAAACAATCAGCGATTTCATTTAAAGATTTAAGATTTTTTTGCCCCTGCGCAAATTGCGTTGACGAAAACACAGGTCATCGAAAAATTAAAAAAGAACAAATTGCGGGGGACATCAAACCCACCCGAATTCAAACTGTCGGAAACTACGCCCTGGGGATTCATTTTTCAGACGGACACAACACCGGAATTTATTCCTATGACTATCTCAGGCGAATTCTTTTTAGTGAGACCGAAGGGCCTAGAGTATAATTTTTTCTTTAAATTCAATAGTTTAATTACACCTTGCGGTGCCCATAGCAAATATGTATAAGTGGGCGTTCTTTTTAACCCATAAAGGAGAAAGTCATGGCCGTAAATTTATCAGGCCTCACCGAAGCCCAATTGAAAGTTTTGCGGGCAGCTTTGGATAAAAAACTTTCCGGAATTGAATCTGAGATTAAAGAACTCGAAAGAACTTTAACTGACGCCGAAAATAACGACAAAAGCGCACCCGACGAAGTCGATCGCTCAAGCTTTGAAGAAGAAATGCAACGCATTCAACTTGTTCTCGATGGTCGCAAACACCTTCAATACGAAGTTATGGCTGCATTAAAACGAATGGAAGACGGCGTTTACGGAATCTGCGAAGAAACCGAAGAGGCCATTGGCGTAAAAAGACTAACGGCCCAACCCTGGACCAGGCTTTGCCTTGAAGCCCAGCAGGATTTAGAAAATCGAAAACGAAATCGATCTGGCGGAGGCACTGCTTTTCCGGGCGGGTATGACTCAGGCGGATCCGAAGACTCAGCCGAAGAATAATTCGTTCGTTCGTGTCTGTTTAAGTCATGCGCTTTCGGCGCATGAGTCACCAATTGCGTACGCGTCAGGACCCAAAATTTATTTCGCCATTTTTAGGATTTCTTTGAAATGAATTTCTGAAAGTGGAGTTACGCTTAAGCGACTGCCTTTTTTTAAAATTTCGAGATCCGCAAGTTTAGGGTTATTTCGCAAATCAGCTATTGAAACAAATTTTTCAAATTGGGTGACAAACTCTACATCCACACAAAACCAAATTGGGTTTTCTTTTGTAGCTTTAGATTCAAAATATTTACTTTTTTTTATGAGTGCCGTTGAATCGGGATGAGCCGGGCTTGCAACTCGCACTACGCCTGCGCAACCCGAGGGCTCGGCATTGCTATGATAAAAAAGGGCCAAATCGCCGAGCTTCATTTGGTCGCGCATAAAATTGCGCGCCTGGTAATTTCGTACCCCCACCCACTCCACGCGACTTTCTTTTTGCATTTCTGAAATAGAAAAATCCTCAACATCAGACTTTAGAAGCCAATAATTCATACAAAAAAATATGTATGAGTTTGGGGACTATTTCAAATCTGAAACAAAAGGAGTTTGCCACAGTTTTAACATTTTGGGGCTTCGTCCCTTGGGGTCGGCCTTCAAGGTGGAAACATAAGTCATAAGTTGCTCACGATTAAATCCGGGTTTTTCTAAAAGTATTCGCCCCAGAACGCCTGCAAACAGTGCACTTGCGTTTGATGTTCCCTGAGTGGTTTTTCCGTCGGAGAATTTGATTTGAGAAAAAGGCATTACAAAATCGGGTTTTACGGTCCCCGGAGTCCCCTCAGGCCCATCAAGCAGGCGAGCCACTGACGAAAAGGGTGATGTGTCTCCGACCGAAATCGTTTCTTTAATATCATTGGGCGACAAAACAATTTGATTAAAGGGATCCTTCAAAAAACGAACACTTCCTTTGTTGTCAGTATCCAAAATGACTACAAACTTATCACTCTCGATAAAATTTTCAGCCTTTTTAGGTTTCACCCGAATGGAGTAGATTCCTTTTTCGAGTTTCAGTGTGACTTTTTCTCGTGAAAACACAGGTCCGACTTTTCCGTATTCTAGACCATCCTGAACTCTATTGGGAATTTCAATTTGGCTTCCGTCTGATTTGAAAAGAAAAAGATCCAAGTCTTTACGAGACGCATAGGTTGAGCTTTCAGAATAGTCACTCCAAGATAGAGTTATAGTAATGTTGTGATTGTCTGTAAGATTTTCAAATTTAAGAGTGTTGTTTCCACCGGCATCAACTGGAAACTGAATTTCCCCGGTAGGTTCATGGAACTTAACATCTCCAAAAAAATTGGCGTTGCGATAATCACCTACTGCATTTACCCAAAAGGCCCCAGACTCGATCACTTTTTTAATGTGAGGGGTGAGTGGCCCTACACCATCAAAATTGGATCCATAATCGTAGGTTTGGGCATGCAAAACAATTTTAATATTGTTCTCTACAATAAAGTCTGCTGCTTTTTTAAAGGCACTTATTCCAGCAACATTGAGTAAATAAAATTTAGGACCATAAGGATTTCGTTCAAAAATGGTCCAAACTATTTGGGCCATTCCGAAACCATGATTAGTTGCAGGTTTCGCTTGGTCGTTTTCTACAAAAGAATGGTACTCCGTAGAATCTGGAAGATAATTTGGTGGGAACTTTCCCACCGGAAGGTCGTAATCTTTAAAGTTGTAATCAATAACGGCTATTTTCAGGTCAGCGACAGAACTCGTTATTTTCGAAAATTTATAAACCTGGAGGGCATCGCGAATGTCTTGCGCATTTTCGACTCGCACCTGAGCATAGGCCCATGGGGTTTTCCAAAAAAACAGTGTGCCTACTGTGGCCATAACAGCGACCATCTCGAAGCAAATCGAATAAAATTTTTTGCGTGTTTTAGGGTTGAGTTTTTTTATTTGAGTCATAGCGAGGTTCGGACTTAGTACATTTTAACGCTATGCGCAATATTAATCTCAAAAGAGTAGCAAAAACAATTACTTAACGTAAGGATTTCGGCTTCTTTTTTTGCTTTTCCGCTTCGTCTTTTTTTTGCTTTCGACGGGCTTCACTACGCTCTTTCCAAAGGGCAAGCTGGGTGGCGGCATCAAAAATACCCTGAGAAACATTCAAAGAGATTCTGTCGATTTTAATGTTGCGACTCATTTTGGCCTTTCATGCGCACGAACACCGTTTGCTTGAATACCTGGGTGTCCGAGCCAACGGTGTTCGTGCATCTATAGACTAAAGCCTTCGTTCATTAGAAAGGGTTAAATCTTGATTAAGCCTGGGCTTATCCTCAAATTTGTAAACGCCCTTGGTTAAATTAAAACAATTGGTTCCAAAAGAATTTAAATAGACGTGGGACAACATCCACTGAGATCAAAACAATAATCAACCACTCCAAAAATTCCATACGCGAGGTTGAGGCCCTATCGCGTCTATCATTCATAATATCGCGAATAGATTTGAGCTTCCGCTCGATGCCGCGGCTATAAGAGTTCATGAACATTTTTTGTACACACAATTCATAAATACGAACCAAATAAGAATCGTTTGCAAATTTAAAGCTTAACTCGACCCGTTCGGTAATAATTGTAGAGTCTAAGTGGATTGTGTTTAGCTTTGAAGAATCACTCTCTAGCAACAGCGGAATGGTTCTAAAAAGTGAAAAAGGGAATGATGAGTTTTCCATCGGGACATAAAGCTCCTGAAGCGTTTTATCTAATTTTGCATCAATAAACTTGAGCTCCAAAAACTGCATATTGAGAATTTCAAAAATATCCACGACGTCAAAACTGGTTTCGTCAAAAATGACAGCTACATTTGAGGATGTGAAAACGATGTCCTGATCTGAATAAGTCACGTAGGGATTTAAGGTTCGTGTAACTTCGTTTTGACCAATATCTTCAGTAGAGGTTCGAAGTGTTTGAGCAACCACAGGACCCAGTTTTTCAATAACCTCTGGATAACTTAAATTTTCGCTGAGTTTTTGAATGTTAATGACGCTAAAGAGCGAGGGGGTTGGAAAAAAAGAAGGCGCCACAACAGCGGGCTCTGCAATTTTAAAAACTCTCTCGGCCATTTCACGTAGTTTCTGCATGAGTTCACGTGAACCATGAATTTTTGCGGTGAGTTCAGGCAGTCGCGCAAGATCAACCTCAAGAGGCGCTGTAATTTCGAAACTCATTGAACCCACATCGAAAAAAGTAAGGTAGGTCTGAAAATCAAAAATTTGGTCACCAATTTGAAGTCGAATTGAGTCCCAACTCACACAAACAGGCAGGGTCTCCCGACCGATAGATCGAGCTAAAAATGAATAACCATTGGTAATTCTTTGGCGCGAACCAAAAATGACGGGGATTTGGGAAAGCCGAATTTCAAATCCAATATCAAAGGCTGCGAGCAAATGAAGTGAAGCTTCTTTAAGGTTTATGGGATTCGACATAAGTAAGGGTTGGTTCTATTAATACCTCCGAAATTCAGATTCGCCTATGCTAAACACTCAAATACTTGGATACACTCATTTAAAAACCCCAATTGAAATAAAGCAGCTTACAAAGGGGCCCAAAAACATTCTATTTATCGGCGGGGTGCACGGCGATGAACCTGAAGGTTTTGGCCTCATTGAAAGGTTCATTGACCAGTCTCCATGGCAAAAGGCTGAGGGAAAACTTTCATTATGGGTCATTCCGCGACTCAACCCTGATGGTTGCACAAAAAATGAAAGAACGAATTCTAAGGGGGTAGATCTCAATCGCAATATGCCCACCCGCGACTGGACCCCTGAAATTCGAGCCCCCCGCTATAATCCGGGACCAAGTCCCGCCAGCGAGCTCGAAACCCTAGCCTTAATGGAATTCATTGATACACAAAATCCCGTTGGGATACTTTCAGCTCATTCTTGGGAACCCATGATCAATTACAATGGACCCGCTAAAGAATGGGCAGAGTTTATTTCAACTTTTAATAAGTATCGAATCAGCGACGATATCGGCTACCCCACACCCGGATCCCTAGGAACCTGGGCCGGCTGGGAGAGAAATATTCCCACCATCACCCTTGAAGTTGAACGCGGGCTGAAACCTGCCGATGTTTGGCAAGTTCACAACGAGGCTATTTTTCAAGCTTTAAACTTTTGGTTAGGTTAAAAAGAGTTTTGATTTATGAATATTGATTTTAAACTTATTGACCAAGCATTTGAAGATTCGAACTTTTTTACCGCAAATAAAAAACTAATTGAACCTGAGGTTCAGAAATGCCTTGAGGGACTTGATTGTGGGAAATTGCGAATATGCGAACAAACAAATTCTAAGTGGCTTGTTAACGAACAATTGAAAAAAGCCATATTACTTTTTTTCAGACTCAAAACTATCCACCCTGAAACAGTTGGCTCTTTTGTTTATCAAGATAAAATTCCCCTCAAAACCTCGCGGGGACTCGAGGGCGTTCGAACAGTACCCGGCGCGATTGCCCGTTTTGGTGCTCACATTGAACCCGGTGCGATTTTAATGCCTTCATTTGTAAATATTGGTGCTTATGTGGGATCAGAAACCATGATCGACACTTGGGCCACAGTGGGTTCTTGCGCTCAGGTGGGGCGAAGGGTTCATTTAAGTGGCGGAGTGGGAGTGGGCGGAGTTTTAGAACCCCCGCAAGCCTCACCGGTGATTATCGAGGACAATGCCTTTCTAGGATCTCGATGTATTGTGGTCGAAGGTGTGCGAGTTTGTGAAGGCGCTGTTCTTGGAGCTAATGTTGTTCTCACGAAATCAACAAAAATTATTGATGTCACGGGTATCGCCCCCAGAGAAATTTTGGATTCGACGATTCCTCCTCGGAGCGTTGTGATTCCTGGAGTGAGAGAAAAAGAATTTAAAGCCGGAAAGTTCGGGGTACCCTGCGCCTTAATTATCGGAGAACGAAAAGCCTCAACTGACGAGAAGGCTAGCCTCAATCAGGCGCTCAGGGACTTCGGCGTTGCCGTCTAGTTAGTGGCTGTCGGGAAACGCCCATCTTTCCATTTCCTCGCTTCGCTCGGGATGACAGGTCGGCTCGGGATGAGCTTCACGAATCTTAACCCAACTTTCTCAAATCCCTTTCTTTCCAAGTCATAATCATTATTTAGTTATAAAACCTAAATCTAACCCAAAAAAAAGTTCCCCCTTTTACCGACACTCCCCTTAAAATGATAGTTGGTGGCTGACTTACATCAGTCCACCTACGCAGTTCTAAGCAGCGAGGCGGTATGTAGCGGTAAATTAAGCGGGACTTGCGTTTTGGTTCATGGATGAAATTAGTTGCCCACAAGTTGTATGTAGGCCCTCCCCTTGGGTGACCGATAAACCACAGTTCTTAGGATAACTGTGGAGGGTCATATGCGGTTCGTATCTTTAAATTGCACCCTGAGTTTTCGCCTCGCATGTTTTTCATCACTTATTATTTCTCAAGCTTGTGGAGAACTCCCAGGCTTTACCATTGCAGCAAAGGTTGACGATTTTGTTCAAACGCCAGTTCTTAACGACAAAATCGACATCCTTTTCGTTGTAGATAACTCATTGTCAATGGACCAAGAGCAGGCCAATTTAACTTCTTCTTTTGGTGCCTTCATTGATAAATTTGCTTCTAAAAATCTGAATTTCCAAGTTGCCGTAATATCAACTGATGTTGTGAACAATGCGGATTGGTGGGCTGCACAGGGACTCTATGTGAACAGCTCACCCTACAAAGATTTCCCAAACAACGGGCCTGGCACTGTTCTTTCTAAAACCGGGAATGATCGAATTTTAAAACCCACAAGCACAAACTACATTGAGCAGTTTTCACAAAACGCTCTTTTGGGCACTGGTGGCTCGGGAGTCGAAGCAGGAATCCTTTCGGTCATCAAAGCCTTAGACTCAGCACAATTAGCGCCTGGAGGCTGGAATGAAGGCCTCATACGCGAAGGTGCTTTTTTCAGTTTGATTTTTTTATCAGACGAAGGC
>CAXNEW010000006.1:0-60504 GCA_964201665.1 Bdellovibrionota bacterium | reverse complement strand
TTAAGGGCCTCAAGTTGACCTTCGGTGTTGATAACAGCGTAGGGCAAGGAATCGGCGAGCCCACGTGATTTAAATTTTGCTCGAAAATCGTTTTCAGAGAAATTCAAGAATTTGCGATCAACAGGGGATTGTGTGCGGCGCTCTTGTTTACCGCGCCTCTCTAGGGCTCGGCGGGGCTTTGAGAGGCCTGATTTTTTACCTAAGGACTGTCGGGGCTGTTTTGCCCGTTTTAAACTCATGGAACAAATTTATAGCCAAAACCTCGAATCGTAACGATATGACGCGATTTTTTTGCAAGTTTGGCGCGCAAGGCACGAATGTGAACATCGATCGTGCGACCCGTTACAGTTTTATTGGGTCCTACAAGCCGTAAAAGCAGATCATCACGACCCAGAACTTCATTGGGTTTGTTCATGAGGGCTACTAGAATGCCATATTCAGTGGTGGTCAGATAAACCTCTCGACCTTCAACATTGACCTTGTGTGAAATGGGATCAATCTCAATTCCAGAAAGAGAGAGGGCTCGGCGATGCCCTGCAATGGGAGCAACAGTTCTTTCGCTTCTGCGCAAGCAGCTTTTGAGGCGGGCAACAAAAACTTCCATATCAAAGGGTTTTGGCAAATAGTCATCGGCGCCGTCTTCGAGACCACGAACAACGTCGGGGGATTCACCTTTTGCTGTGAGCATAATAACGGGGGTCGTCGAAAAACGTTTATTTTTTCGGAGCTCTCGCACAAGCTCTAAGCCATTCATTCGCCCTGCAAGGTTGATATCAACAATGAATCCCAAAGCCTCAAGCTTGGGTGAGGAATCTAGAAAATAAAGAAGCTCTTCGGCCTTTGAAAAACAGCGAGCCGCATAGCGATTTTTTTGAAGGTTAAAGGTAAGGATCTGCTGAAGATCGGGATCGTCTTCAACAACAAAAAGCATTCCCTCTTCGAGTTGATTTTGAACTGGCGGCCTTGAGTCAGGCGTTTGCCCGGGTGTTGATTGATCTGTTGAAAAGTTGCCCGAAAAAGTCATTTAGTTTCCTCCCAAGAATCCTATTGTTAAGAAACCTATCGGTAGATGATGAAGAAAACGTTAGCGCCGTCGCCGTGCAATCTTTACAATTGAGACAGCCTATTGTGCGATGCGTTTTTTACGATCAAACGCCAGGCTAAGACCAATGCACCTGGGGGTCCCAACCGCCGTTAAACACGCATGATTTTAGTTTGATCTAAAATCCCAGGTCATGCTAGCCCCTCGTGTCATGAAATACCTGATTACTATCGCTGCGATTTTTCTTTCAAATTCTTCTCCTCTGCACGCCGACGAACTTCGGTTACATGTGGGGACTTCGGCCACCCTTTCCGTGAGTGTGCCCACCAAGGTTACTTGCGAGGAAGCGAAAAGGTCCTGCGAGATTCAATCCTCCAACAAGTGTTTGAACCCAAATACCTTCGGCCAGGTTTATAATTTGCAGTGCTTTGCCGTTTTTTTGGACCAAAAGCTTGTTTCACTTTGGCGCTATAATCACGAAGAGGCCCTTAAAGATTTGAATACGTTTCGGGCCTCCGGCCTTTGCCCCTAATTCCGATCGGAGTAAGGCGACGGGTTTCGAGCAGAAACCTACAAGGGCCGCTTTATTTCAGCTATTGGGCGGCCGTGCTTTTCAATAATGACGACCTTGCCTCTGAGAACCTCATCCAGAATTTCACCCGTTTTGTTTTTTAAGTCCGTCGCTGAAAATTTTAACTGTGCAGTTGGGGACGAGTTTCTTAGCCAATCCTCAAGCTCGAGATAGCCTTGGGCAGAGGAATTGGATTCCGGAAAAATACCGTTAGTGAGAATAAATTTCAGGGCACTTTCGAAAGAAATTTTTCCAAATTTTTTCGTCTCACTCAAACCTTTGAGCTCTTGGATTTTTAAGGGTGTCAAAAGGTCTTTAAGTTCAGTCATGATTTTTTAACCTTTATTCGTTTGAAAAAAAAAATTTGGAGTCCTGAAAAATCTCCGACATTTGCTTTCTCCAGTGAGTTCAAATGTTCGAGTTTATCTTTAAAAAAAAATTTAAAAGAAAATTGAAATTTCCAATGGAGCCAATAGGCCAAAAGGAGTCTTCCAATCCGACCGTTTCCATCTTGAAAAGGATGGATAAACTGAAACTCATAGTAGAGATGAGCCGCTTCCTCAGAAATATTTTTTTTTAAAAGAGATTTAGAAACTCCTTCAAACTCCCGATTGAATGTTTTTAGCCATTCTTGAATTGCCCCCCTCACTTTCGCGGGGTGCAGATATTCAAAAAGAGACCCATTCGACCTGTAAGTAAAATTGTTTGAAGTTTTGTATTTTCCACCTTGATGGGCAAAACCCTGAAACAACTGTTTGTGAAAATTAAGAATCAAATCTTCGCTCAAATAAGGGCTTTTCTCGAACTCCTTCATAATCCACTCAGTTGCGCCGCGATAATTAAGAAGTTCCCTAACTTCGCTAACCGAATGCCCCAGCAAGGTCCGACCCGTTAATACGGTTTTTGCCTGTGCCTCAGTAAGAGTTGACCCCTCAACGAGAGTCGACCCAATGAGCAATGAGTCTTCAAGCTCCTTAAGATTCCAGGTCATTTGACTATTTTAGCTATTTTAACCAAATTTTTCAACAAAAAAATTTTTTGGGACCTTAAAGCGGCCCCCCTCCGGGAAAGAAGGCCCCAACCACTGGCGCGGGGCGTAAAAACGGGCCCTTGACTCAGGCTGGGGCGTTTCCATATTGGGGGCATGAGTACACCCAAATCCGATCTTAAGCTGCCCGATTCAGCCCTCGTACTTCCGTTGCGAAACGCTGTTTTGTTTCCGATGATGAAAATGCCCATTTCGGTGGGGCGACCCCGTTCAGTCGCTTCAGTTTTGCATGTTGGCGAAAATGGTTTACTAGCCATTGTCACCCAACGAGACAAACAAATCGACGAACCTAAATTTGACGACCTATATCCGATCGCGGTTTTAGCGCGCATTGAAAAAATTCAGCGCATGACCGACGGCACACTCACCGTGCTTGTGCACGGACTTGCCCGAGTTCATTTAGATTCTCCCATTACCGAAACCACGACTCCTGAAATTACTGGGGCCCTTCGTGCAACTTTGAGTGCCGTTGCCAATGGCTTGCCTGAGGCCGGTGAGTTCACAATTGAAATTCAAGCCGCCGTTAAAAATGTAAAAACTCTGGGCCGCCGAATTATTTCGTTATCCCCATCAATTCCAGATGAGGCCGCAATATTTGTCGAAAGCATTACAGACCCTGATTATCTGGCAGATCTCATTGCTTCCTACATGAATATTTCTGAGAGCGAAAAACAAGAAGTTTTAGCTACCGGTGACGTCAAAGACCGGCTCGAAAAAGTCACAAGGCTTTTGACCAAAGAAATTGACATTCTAGAACTCTCTAAAAAAATCCAGGGCGACATTAAAGATGAAGTCGTAAAAAATCAGCGCGAATACTACCTCAAAGAGCAAATGAAAGTTATTCAGCGCGAACTCGGGCAAAAAGACGACGAAGACGAAGTCGAAGAGCTTCGAATAAAAGTCAAAGAATCCAAAATGCCCGAAGAAGTCGAAAAAATCGCGATGAAAGAACTCGATCGCATGCAACGAATGTCTCCCAACTCAGCCGAACATGGAGTTATTCGAACTTATGTTGAGTGGCTGATTGATGTGCCATGGAGCAAATCTACAACTGAAAAAATTTCGATCGAAACTGCTGAGAAGGTTTTAGACGAAGATCACTACGGTTTAGAAAAAGTAAAAAAACGAATTATCGAGTACTTGGCCGTGCTCAAACTCAAATCCGACATGAAGGGTCCCATTCTTTGTCTTGGAGGCCCTCCAGGTGTGGGTAAAACTTCACTTGGAAAATCCATTGCTCGCTCGCTGGGGCGTGAATTTGTTCGTATCGCCTTAGGTGGTGTGCGAGATGACGCCGAAATTCGTGGCCATCGTCGAACTTATGTGGGTGCTATGCCCGGGCGTTTTATTCAGGCTCTTAAGCGCGCAAAAACAAATAATCCCGTAATTTTGCTTGATGAAATCGACAAACTTGCGAGCGATTTTAGAGGCGACCCCTCTTCGGCTTTGCTTGAGGTTTTAGACCCCGAGCAAAACCACACTTTTACAGATCACTACTTAGACGTTCCCTTTGATTTGTCGCGCGTGCTTTTTGTTGCAACTGCAAACATGCTGGACAACATTCCAGCGGCGTTAAGAGACCGATTAGAAATCATTTCGATTCCCGGTTATACCGAAGAAGAAAAACTCAACATCGCTAAACAGTATTTAGTTAAAGAGCAGGGCGAAGCCCATGGCCTCAAAACCGAGAACATTGAATTTAAAGAAGAAGCCATTCGCAAACTGATTGTCAGTTATACACGCGAAGCTGGAGTCCGAAATTTAAAAAGAGAGATTGCTTCCATTTGCCGAAGTGTGGCTCGCGACATCGCCGCAGGCGAAGCTAAAAATACTGTAGTCGACTCTGCCAAAGTTGAAGCCATTTTAGGAAAAGAAAAATACTTTTCTGATGTGGCCGAAAGAACTGCAAAATCGGGTGTTGTTACGGGCTTGGCCTGGACCCCCGTTGGTGGAGATATACTGTTTATCGAAGCCACACGGATGAAGGGCAAAGGCGGCCTTACCCTTACCGGCCAACTGGGTGATGTCATGAAAGAGTCAGCCAAAGCCGCTGAATCCTGGATTCGCTCGATGTCCGGCCCCTTAGGAATTCCTGATTCGGCCTTTACTGAATTTGATTATCATATTCACGTTCCCTCAGGAGCCATTCCTAAAGATGGCCCAAGTGCTGGAGTTGCCATGCTCACCGCACTCAGTTCTTTAATTCTGGGCCGCACCCTTGAGCCCACACTCGCAATGACGGGTGAGATCACTTTGCGAGGAGCTGTCTTACCTGTGGGCGGAATTAAAGAGAAAGTCTTGGCGGCAAAACGGGCTGGAATCGAAACCATTCTTTTGCCGGAAAAAAATCGCAAAGATTTGGAAGATATTCCCGAAGAACTTCGAAAAACTTTGAAATTTCACCACGTGAAAGACATGAGTGAGGTTTTAAAAATAGCCTTAGGCGTTGATATGGGGCCCACCCTGCCACTGGCTACCGACCATGAAAAACCTGCTCGACTTGATCCGAAGCTTCACGCAGCCAAAAAGGAAAAGGCCCAAAAATCCCGGTAACTTGCGCCGCAAAAACAAGTAAGGCTCCGTTTTTATTGTGTTTATTTATTTGGTGTGTCTGCATTTGTAAAGTCACGCATTTGGACCTTTCAATTGTTTCATAATGTTCATAAAGTTATGAACATTATGAAACAACAGGCACCCGATAATTTTCTCCAACTCGAGGATATTGACGACGAAACTGGCATTCCAGCCCCTGGGCAACTCGAATTTGGTCCTGGCAGCCTTGAAGCCATTCACAAAACTTGCGAGGCGATTGGCCAAATTATTGAATCCTGGGGGTTCAAACGCACAATGGGAAATATGTGGGCTTTTCTTTATCTTTGCCCCGAACCTGCAACAGCCCGAGACATTTGCAAATTTCTGAAAGTTTCTCCAGCCCTTGTTTCAATGACTCTTCAAGAACTTCTAAGGTGGGGAGTCGTTAGACGACTAAGTCCCGTCGGTCAAAGGCGCGACTATTATGTGGCCGAACATGATGTTTGGAAAATGATTAGGAAAGTATTTCAAGAACGAGAAAAGACCCAAATGGAAAGAGTTCGAGAGCAAATACAGGAAGCCATGAAGGCTCTTGAATCTGAGGCCTTGTCTAAGCCTGAACTCAGAAGCAAACGCACCCGCCAGTTTCAAAAAATTCGGCTAGAGGATTTAGCGGGTATTACCGATGAAGCCTTGGTTTTGCTCAATGGTTTTGTTTCGCAAGGGCGACTCGATATTAAGACCCTATTTTCGATGCTCAAACCTGCAAACCCGTTGGCAATGGCCTTAAACCGAACTAGGTCTTGAGAGTTCTATGTTCGGACTTCCCGAATCCCCGCCGGTGATACCCGGCGAAGGGATCCACGAAAGTATTAATTCACTGTGTCTGATGGATTTGGCGCGCACGGAAGAGCTCCTTGCTGAAAGTGTAAGGTCTCAACTCGCCCTTCCAACGGAAGTCGCGTCTCGTTTAGTTTCCGCCGGCGGCAAAAGAATTCGCCCGTTCTTAATGAGTTTAATTTATCGAAGCCTTTGTAAGTCGCAATCTAGTCTCAATCCACGAGGAGATGCTGACCATATCCCGTTTCTAGGAGCTGTTGCCGAGTGGGTTCATACAGCAACACTTTTTCACGACGACGTTTTGGATGCCTCCCCCACAAGGCGAAATTTTCCTGCTGCCCATCTCATTGAAGGAAACAAGGTAGCCGTGCTTGTTGGCGATTTTGTTTATGCCGAAGCTTTTGCCCTGCTCATGGATCGTGGACTTTTAGAACCCTCAAAAAACCTAGCCTACACGGTGAAAAGCCTTGTTGAGGGCGAACTTATGCAGCACTTGAGTGTTTCAAATCGCACACTCAATCGGGAACAATTTGAAAAAATTACTCGGGCTAAAACAGGTGCTCTTTTTGCATGGTGCACGGGCACCGGCGCTTGGCTTGCAGGAATTGAAAACCTGAGACCCACGTTTGAATTGGGTTCAACCTTGGGATTCGCGTTTCAAATTGCTGATGATCTTTTAGATACTTTTGACATGGATCCCAACACCGCAAACGACGCCCTCCTTCGTCAGTGGTGCGAAAGCGCCCCTCCGCTTCCCCTGATTGTGGCTGCTGAAGTTTTGGATACTGCTGAATCTACCGAACTTAAAGATTTGTGGATCGCTCTGCGGCCACCCGAGGGAATTTCTAATGAAAAAATGCGCAGGTTTATTGAACAAATTTTAAACCTTTTACGGCGGCCCCGAGTTTTAGAAACCTGCAAGATTGAATTTAACAATCACATGACTCAGGCAGAAAATATTCTAAATAAATTTCAAATTAAAAAAGATCTCGACTGGGCCCTTGAGGCCATTCGCCATAGAGCAGATGCAGGTTTGAATCTTGCATTAGAAAATAAATTTTCAAATACACAGGGCCATCATGCCACGGTTTGAAAATCCCCGAATAACAACCTCGAGCTACAATCAAACGCTCAGCCGCAAAGACGATCACATCGATCTTTGCCTAAAACGGGATGTTCAAAGCGGTTTTAAAATTTCGTGGGATGAAATTACCTTGCCCCATAAAGCTCTTCCAGAAATTGATTTTTCTGAAATCAGTCTGGAAACAGAATTTTTAGGCCATGTTTTCTCTTCGCCTTTTCTGATTTCTTCAATGACCGGCGGAAGCAAAAAGGGAAACACTCTTAATGAAACCCTGGCTGTGTTTGCGCAGAATGCCAATATCCCCATGGGACTCGGCTCACAGCGGTACATGATTGAAAACAAGAAAGACACTCATGCTCGCAAACTTCGCAAGAAAGCGCCGAAGGCCCAACTTTGGGCAAATATTGGTGCCGTTCAACTCAATTACGGAGTGAGTCCTGACCAACTTTTAAAACTTGTCGACGACCTTCAGGCTCAAGCTTTAATTGTTCATTGCAATCCCCTTCAGGAGGCCATTCAGGCCGAAGGGGATAGAAATTTTTCCGAACTTTGGACCAAGCTCGAGGTGGTTGCAGAAAGAATTTCGGTGCCCTTGATTTTAAAAGAAACTGGCTGCGGACTTGACCCCAAAACTTGTAAACGCGCAGTAAATTGCGGTTTTGATGCTTTGGATATTGCAGGTCTTGGTGGAACTCACTGGGGTTTTATTGAAGGCCTTCGAAACAAATCTAGAAAAGAATTGGGCAATACTTTTCGAAACTGGGGCCGCCCTACCCCGCAAGCACTCTTGGAAGCCCGCCAAGCCGTGGGCCCCCATTTTCCAATCATCGCATCCGGCGGCATCCGAAATGGACTCGATACTGCGCGCGCCCTTAGTCTCGGCGCTCAGTTTTGCGGACTTGCTCTGCCCTTTTTGAAAGCCGCAGAGGCCGGACCTAAGTCACTTGAAAAGTTTTTTAACAAAACTTGTGAAGAACTTCGGATTGCACTTTTTTGTAGCGGATTAAAAAATCCCAGGGAGCTGAATGTTGTATGAGCGAAACCCCCAAAGAAATTTTTACAAAACCCTCCGACACCCCCATTCGTTCGAGTCGCCTCAAGGGATTTTTCAAACTCGACCGCGGCGAGCGAATTGATGCCCTAAGGGCCTTTACCGACTTACCGGTAGATCAGACTCGAATCCTCGGTCAGGACGGCTCGCTATCTTTTGATCTAGCAGATCTCTTTATTGAAAATGCCATAGGCTCTTATCCGCTACCGTTAGGAATTGCCACCAACTTTAAAGTCAACGGGCGCGACTTCGTTTTGCCCATGGCTGTTGAAGAAAGCTCTGTTGTTGCAGCCGCAAGCAATGCCGCTCGCTGGATTTATGATTCGGGGGGTTTTGAGGCTCTTTGTGTTGATAATCTGATGATCGGCCAGATCCAGATTCTTGATTTACCCTCAGAAGAATTTGACCACGCAGAGCTCGAAATTTTGCGGCACCAAAAACAATTGCTTGAGCTTGCAAATCAAACTCATCCACGTCTGGTCATGAGAGGCGGCGGAGCTCGCTCCCTTGAAGTTCGCAAGTTTCCCAACGCTGAAATTCCATTCATGGTGGTGCACGTTTTGGTCGATACTCGAGATGCTATGGGAGCAAATCTTATAAATACAATTTGTGAAAAACTTGCCCCCGAGATTGCAATTCTTTCTGGCGGTCGAGTCGGTTTAAGAATCCTCTCAAATCTTGCAGATCGAAAAATATTTAAAGCTCGTGTTCGAGTCCTACCTGAGGTTCTACAAGTTAAAGAACTCACTGATGAAATTACTGGCCTTGAGGTTGCCCGCCGCATCCATGAAGCCGCTATTTTTGCCTGGGAAGACCCCTATCGCGCAACCACTCACAACAAAGGAATTATGAACGGAGTTGATCCCGTCGCAATTGCCACAGGCAATGATTGGAGAGCCATCGAGAGCGGTTGCCATGCCTATGCCGCTCGCACTGGCCAATACCGAGCCTTAAGCCGCTGGCGAATGTCGGCCGATAAAAAACGCCTCGAGGGCGAGCTCGAAATTCCTATCCAACTCGGCACTGTTGGCGGTGTAACTCGATTGCATCCCTTGGCCCAACTTGGTCTGCGTATTTTAGGAAATCCCTCATCTGTAGAATTAGGGTGCCTTATGGCATGCGCCGGCTTGGCTTCAAATTTGGCAGCCCTAAGAGCCCTCGTCACAACTGGAATTCAGCGGGGGCACATGAAACTTCACGCCAAAAACTTGTCCCTTGCTGCTGGAGCCCGTGGAAACGAGGTTGAAGTTGTGGCCAATCAAATGGTCATTGAAAAACGGGTATCTGCCTCGGCTGCTGAAAAAATTCTGAGTTCTATTCGGGCCCAAACAATTTCTGAAGTTGTTAGCCTGGGGCCCAATTTGAGACGTGGCGAAGCCTCGTAACTTAATATATTCCGCACCAGGAAAAATAATTCTTTTTGGTGAGTGGGATGTTTTAGACGGTGGACCCGCTCTATCGATTGCAGTGGCCCCTCGCTTTAACCTGAAAATTGAACCTTGTGATTTGCCTCGGCTAAGACTTCAAAACCTGTCCCAGTTTGGGCCAACTTTACCGCTTGATTTAACCAAAGATTTTTTTAACCAAGAAGCCCTGCCCCCCCATGAAAAATTTTGGTTTCCCTTACTAAACACAATAAGATTTTTTTACAAAAGCCTCCCTGAATTTAAATTTTTTTTGGAATCACAAAGTCCAGGCTGGGATTTGAGTTTTCATTGTGAGTGGCCTTTGGAACACGGACTCGGATCCAGTAGTGCCCTTGTAGCTTGCTGGCTCGCTTTTTTTAGAAACCAACATTGGATTCCTTCAATCCATAAATCTTTTGAAATTGGCAAGGAGGCCCTACGAAGTTTTCAAAGTGGCCTGGGCTCTGGCTTAGATCTTGCAACTCAACTTTGGGGAAGGAGTGTTGAAATGAATCAAAATCAGCCTCACCCCGGGAGACTGAAAAAACTTCCAACAAATCTTTACTTCTTAAGAACCGGCAAAAAAAAGCTCACTGCCGCATCTCTAAAAAAGGAAAAGCCCCCTACCCACGCGCTGCAAAATTTGCGATTTACAACTCAGAATTTTTTAAACAAAATCGACTTTGAGGGCAATGTCTCAGACACTCAATGGATTGAATCAATAAACAATGCCTATTTATCCTTTGAAGGACTACCGCTGATACACACCCCTGAGGTTTTAAATTGCCGCAGACTTTTGTTTGATAACCATTTGATTGAGGCTTTTAAAACAACCGGGGCTGGTGGCGGCGACTGCCTGCTTTTGTGGGTACCTAGCGAAAAACAGAAAGAGTTTGTTCGTTTTGTAAATGCCCACGAACTCGGCAATATCTACTCAGGTAAATTTTTTACTGAAGGAGCCAAAAGCCATGAGTTTTGAAAAAATCAAAGTCCAAGCTTCACCGAATATTGCGCTTATCAAGTATTGGGGAAAACTTGAAACAGACCCCAAAAATGACTTCGATCGCAATCTTGCTACCAATCCCTCGCTCAGTATGACTCTATCGAGGGCTTTGACTGAAGTTGAGATTTTTCCAACAACAAAACCCAATTCCATTGAGTTTTTAGTTCAAAACAAGCCACCCACTGAAAACGATAAACTTAAAATTGAAAAACATTTAAATCGCGTTTTTGATTTTTTTAAAACCGACCTCAGCCCGTTTGTCGAAAAGGGTTTTGCAATCCATTCCACAAATAATTTTCCGATGGGAACCGGCATGGCTTCCTCAGCATCCGCCTTCGCAGCAATGACATTGGGTTTTACCGCCTTAGCCTTAGGCAAAGATAAAGCCCAAATCATGCTGAGTTCTGGAGTTCAAGATCTGTCTCAGCTTGCGCGCAGAGGTTCGGGCTCGGCATGTCGCAGCCTTGAGGGCCCCTGGGTTTTTTGGGAAGGCCCGTCAGCCCGAAAACTTCCCTTGGAGTGGAAACTTTTTGATACCCTTTTGATAGTGTCAAAGGAGCACAAAAAAATTCCTTCAAGTCTAGGGCATGTGGCTGCTACAACGAGTCCACTTTTTTCAAAAAGACAACTGGCCCTCCCACTTCGCAGTCAAAAAATCTTGGAAGCTCTTGAAAGTCAAAGCTTAGCAACACTCGGGCCTCTGATTGAACAAGAGGCCCTTGAACTGCACGCCGTTGCCCGCAGCGGAAATCCTTCGGCCGATTATTTAATTACTGACACTCTGAAGTTTTTGGAAGCCTTGGGTCCGCCTGAAAGAAGGGACTTTTTTTTCACACTCGATGCCGGCCCTAATATTCATTTTCTATCAGTACGACCTATTCAAAATGAACTTAAAAAAATAGCCATAAATTTGGGTCTTAAAAACTTTGAAATCTGGGAAGATTACGCTGGCCACGGCCCGAAACTCTTCTAAAATTCGCCCGGCCGCTGGTCGCCACTTTTCGAGCAGCCTGCTAGATTATTTATCCTATGGACGGACTTATGTATTTTTTGGGAACTCGCGACGAAATCAGAAAAAAAGCTGGCTTTGGCCTACTTTGCATTGGCCTCCTTTGGGCTCTAGCAGGCGGCCAAATCGAAAATTTCGGTTCACGTATTTTGTTTATTGCGCCTCTCTATTTTCTATTTACCTGGAAGGAATGGGGAAATAATCGGGAATTACTTTTGAGCCCCAAATCCCTTGTTTGGGGTTTAATCTTTGGTTTGTCGGCAGCGCTCATACCTGGAATTTTAATTTACTGGGCTTCGGGGCAGTCGGCGGTTTCAACAGTGATTTTTAGCGGTGGCCCTTTAGCCTGGTCTCAGGATCTTTTGGCTCAGGTTTCGACCTTTACGCTACTTGATATTTTTGTTTTGGGACTTTTTTGGACCCCGCTTTGGGCACTTTTCTCAAGAGCCTGTCTCCAAAAGGATTGGGGTTTGTGGAGCCTCTGTTTTGTCGATTCCTTGATTCTGGGAATTGGGTCGCAATCTGCTGGAGTTTTTTTTGGTAGCTTAGTTGTGGGTTTAGCCGGAGCTTTCGTGTTTCAAAAGAGGGACCTGGGTCAGGCCGTTTGGACCCAAAGCTTCGCTGTACTTTCCCTTGGACTCACGCTGTGGATGCTGGCCCCTCGCCTGTAGCATGGACGGAATTTTTTCGGGCCAGTCGCCAGGAAAATTTATTTTGGGCGGCGAACACTCTGTAGTTTCGCGAGGTCGTGCACTTTCGTTTCCACTTGAACAGGTAGAGCTAAAGTTAAGTTGGGGCGAAGACCCTCAACGCAACGGGGGACTTGAGGGCTACACACTCAATTCCCAATATTTCGGTCTAGCGAAAGAATGGCAAACTCTTCAAAAACTTTTTTCCACTCTTGCCAAAATTCTGGCCCAACATGAAAGTCGTTTACCAAAGGCTAGTTGGGTCAACATTGAATCATCAATTCCGATAGGATCAGGGCTGGGTTCGTCTGCGGCCCTTGGTTTTGCAACGGCAAATTCATTGTGTGCCTTTTTTAAAACTTTAGATTTGAACTTTAAAGTTCCCAACTCTGAAGACTTGGCCCGCGCCACCTTGGAGGGTGAAAAAATTTATCATCAAAGCCCCTCCGGGATAGATCCCTTCACGGTTTGCTTGGGTCGACCCCTGGTGTTTTCTAAGACACCAGAAATTCGATATTCTTTTTTAGACACTCAGTTTTTTAAGAAAAAAAATCTCATTTTTATACTTTTTCCAACGGGAGTTTCACACAACACTCGTGAGGTACAAAGAAGGGTCTCTGGGCTGCAAGCACGGGATCCCTTAATTTGGGGAAATTTACTAGACCAATTGGCCTCCAATGTTGAGCTTATGAAAAAGGCTATTGATTTAGAAAATGAAAATGAACTCGGGCAAATCATGAATGATTCCCATTTTCGTTTGGCACAACTGGGGGTCTCAACGGAATCCATTGACAACCAGGCCAATGAAATCCGGCGACTCCCAGGAATACTGGGAGCAAAAATTACAGGAGCAGGCTGCGGCGGCTATCTCTTGGGACTCTTTCGAAGTGACGAAATTCCTAGAGAGTTAGCCTCAAGAATCCTTGCCAAGAAAAATCCCTGGAGCTTTTTATCGAGCAAGTCGCTCCTCAGCTGGAGCCCGCCGTAACATGCAGTCATCCCGAGCCGACCAGTCATCCCGAACAACGTGAGGGATCTCCCCGCGCTTAGCAGCCAAGAACGTTAGAGATTCCTCCCTCCGGTCGGAATGACATTAAACGCCGGTCGGGATGACGGGATCACTTCACAAATTTCTTTTCCGTTTATTCTTCTTTTTGGTATCGAGACTTCGGACAGAAAAGGTCACTAACTCGTTACTGTCTGCTAGCGATGCGGGGCGCGGATCTTTGCGAACTTCTTTGACAGGGTTACTTGCTTGAATATTTTTTGTATTCGCGTCTTTTTTAGGCGCTGTGCCGATTCGGGTCTGTACTAACTGAATTGTCTTTAGGGCTGAGGCTCGGCCACCCGTAGAAACCATGTTTTTTAGAGTCGCCACAGACTCAGTGCCCTCTTGAATCCACTCGCGAACAAGGCGTACTTTTTCAACTTTTGTTTTGGGTGCTAAATAGTTTTTAGCTTCAGTTAAAATAATAGCAGCGATACCCGTCACGAAGGCCGTAGCCTGGGAGGTACCCGATAAAAACCCGTAGCTCCCACCAGGGAGAGTCGACAAAATACTTTGCCCAGGAGCCGCCAAATGAACGGTTCGCACTCCATAGTTTGAACGAGAAAGTTTGAACCCAGATTCGTTGATTGCGGCAACAGAAATAATATTTTTTAAATCATAGTTTGCAGGGTAGTAGGGTTTTTCGTCTGTCTGGTTGGTTTCGTTACCGGCAGCAGCCACAACTAAGACCCCAGCGCCCTGGGCTCCTTTGAGAGCTTCAAATTCTTTAGAAGAAAAGGAATTTCCGCCACCTGAATAGTTAATAATATCCACATTCATTTTAACGGCGTAATCAATTGCACGAACGGTATTGATAAGATTTTCATCACCCCGCGCATTGGGATCGTAATAACGAAGTGACATGATTTTCGCACCAGGACAGGTACCACTGAAATCCTCTTCAGGACTCGAGCCCTGAGCAGAAATGATTCCAGAAATATGAGTGCCATGACCATGACCATCAGTCAGTGCGCCAGATTTTTTTACAAAATCCCAGCCATGGACATCATCAACAAAACCATTTCGGTCGTCATCAACTCCAGGCTTTCCATTTTTTTCTGCATTATTCACCCAAAGAGATTTTGCTAAAGCCGGATGTGCCATGTCGATTCCGGTGTCGATAACGGCAATAACGACCTCTGAATTTTCGCAAGAAGTCAGCATTAGATTGCGAGCACCTGAAACTCCCAAACCAAAACTGCCATTTAATCCCCAAGCCTGAGTCGCTAAACTCGAGGTCCTACCATTAACGGGCCCTAAAATTAGGGACAGCACTACCGCTGAATTTGCCAGTCTTGAAAATCCTGCAATCACTTTTGTTTTCATCGAAACTTCTCCTCATATAGGCCAAAACCAAGAAATACGCCTTTTTAAAGATGTTGCAGGCTGCATGCCAAAATCTTAACTTGAACTTAACAAGAATTTGCCATTAGTTTCGGCCACTTAGCAGACGTAGCCGGGTCGACTTTTTGAGACTCGCACTTAAAAAACCCTCAAAATGCCTGAAATCGGCACCCGGGTGTCTAGAATTTTTACACCAAAACCCAAAAGGGCTACTGTTTAACCCATGAGAAACTTCAGTTTATTGGTTTTTTTAGCTTTAACAGGTACCCCAAGTTTTGCCCAAAAGGCCCAGATGAAAATCGAAGACATCAAGGCCGACGGTGATACGACAATCACCGTTAGAAAGGGCGAAAAAGCACTTCCTGAAAAAAACTATGAAATTATATCGGGAACAGACGAAATTTCAGGTGATGAAGAGTTTGACTCCAAACGGGCTTTAACGAGTTGGAAAGAAGCTTGTGACACCTGGAAAAAAGAAATTCGAGAATTGAATACCGATAACCGAGTTTTAGTTATTAGCTGCGGAGCCAAGAAAAAGACTACTGACGGAACAAAAACAACTTACACTTCAAGTGCGCACTATAAAATCAGAGTCAAAATGCGAGATTAGCTCGTAAAATCGAGCACTAAGGGCCTTTTCTTTTTTGAAGAGGCTTGTGCTTTTTTCTTCAGTGATTTTTTTTGAGACTTTGACACGATTTTTTTCTTCTCAAGTTTTTTTGATTTTATTACGACGGATTTCTTCTTAAAGGACTCTGTTTTTTTAACAACTTTAGAAGCCTTTGTTTTTCCATACTTCTTTTTGTGAAAATAGTTATTATTGAGACTCTCAGCCCGGGCCTCAGATAGCGGCTTTCGGGCCTGATGGGCACGCACTCGCCCCGTGATTTCAGCTTGAACTTTTTGAGGCCCCACAAAAAAGGAAACAGCTAAAAAGCCTAAACCAAATCCAAGTCCGAGGGTAAGTAATGAGTTTTTCATTTTGCTATCTCCATGGCTAGGAGTGTTTGCAAGCTTTGTGCCGAGTGATCAAACTTAAGTTTTCAGTCATTTAAGGAGCGAGGCTATGGCTAAAGTTTTTCCAGTTAGCTGCCCATTTTTGGCAATCTTTAGTTAATTTATTTCAAACGATCAAAAAACCAGGGGTCGCGAAGTACTTGGGTTCCGACCTGAAAAATTTCAGCTCCGGCTGACTGTGCCTGGCCTGCGGCCTCTAATCCATCGATTCCTCCGCAAGCCACTATTTTCAAATCACCGCACTTGCCGGCGACAGATTCAATAAGACGCAAAGACTGCAATTTAAGCGTGGGGCCTGAAAGTCCACCCGAGCCTCGTCCAATTTTTCCCTTTGGCGGGCGCGCGGGCAAAGTGTTGCAGAGTGTGATTCCCGAAATGCCGCTATCAGCGCAAATTTTGGCTTTTTCTAAAATTCCGCTCGAGCTTTCAGCTGCCGAGAATTTAACAAGAATCGGCCAATTTCGCGAAACTAATTTAATTTCGGTTAGTAATTTATTTAAAACACTTAAATCTTGAGAGAATTCAAGTCCGCCCTTTTCCACATTTGGGCACGAAATATTGATTTCAAATCCCGCAAAAACTCCTTGGCTTCCTTTCACATCTAGATTTTCAATTTCGCCAACTAAGCTTTTTATGAGTTTGACATATTCTTCAGTTTTTTTTCCGTAAATATTTAGCCATAAGGGATGCTTTGGTTTTTGGGTTTTTAAAAATCGATTTAAATAATCTGTTTTAAATTTATCAAAGCCGGGATTCTGTAAACCAATTGCGTTTACAAGCCCTAGCCCCTCGCCCATTTCCCAAATTCGAGGCTGCGGAGCGCCCCTTTCAGCCTCAAATGAAAGTCCTTTCAAAACTACAGCGCCCAAATTCTTTTGGGGCAAAAATTCACCGTCTTGGGCCTCGACATACCAACCATAGCAACCCGAAGCGGCCCAAATCGGACTCTCGTATTCGCGGCCCAAAAATTTCATGGGACCCAAAAGAGATGAATTCATTTGAGACTCCCCTCAAACCAGGGTCCCTCAAGGCAACTTCGCTGGGGCCCTTGAGCCGTCTCAACCGTGCAGCTAAAACAAAGTCCGATTCCACAAGCCATGGGCGCGTCTCTACGAAGCCATAAATTTCCATCAAGGTTTGAATACTGGTTGGCAAGTTTTGCCCACGAATTTTGAAAGTCTTCACTACCCACTGCAATCACCTTTGAATACTTTGTGAGATCAAGATTTTCAGGTATCAGAATTTGGGTTTCAGAAAAACCAATTGCATCGGGTTTAACGTACGCCCGCGAATGAATTTCAGCGTCCATGAATTCTTTTCGAGTCTCCGTGTGCCACCAAAAATCAGTTGGAAGTTGCTGCTGAAGTTGAAGTTTACGTCGCAAATGAATCATCGCAAAAACACCGGCAAGCCTGGCGCCCTCGCTTAAAAAAATCCAAGGCCTAAGATCTTCAGTCAGATCAGCCGCAAACGGAACTTGACCTAAAGGCCCGCGCACCCAAACTAAATCTTGGGCTTGAGCATTTTTTATAAACTCAGCTGTGCCCTCACCGGCATTTCGAATAAGCAAGTGAAGCTGAGAAGAATTCGGCCCGGCCTGTTTCCATTCAAAAATGGCGAAGGGTCGACCCGTTAAATGTTGGCCCCACCTGAGCATCACAAACTGTCCTGGAGTCCAGGCACGAAAACCCGGAACCTCAATATTAAAATGAAAATCAATCTCTGACCCCCGTCGGGGGGGTTTAACCAATCGCCCCGGCCACTCAGACCAACTTTTTGCGTGAAAGCTTAAAAGCTCATTTCCGTTAACATCAGCCATGCGTCGTCCCCATTCATATAGTATTTCACTCCGACTCTAACCTGAAAAAACTTGAATTTTTTAAACAAACCTCGACACCCTATTTTAGGGGGTTGGGTTTAAATAATCTTTCTTTTCGGCAATTCTATAACAACTTGGAAAAGGCTTTCGGAGCAGTTTGAAACTTGACTCTGAGGAGATCGTCTTAAACTCAATATTGCTTTCTCCTCCGGGGTTAGTGTCATAGTGGGGTCATCCAAAACTCGATCAATTTTCGAAAAAAATCCCGGCTTCACATAAGAAATCAGAGAGATGGCCTCGGTCCGATAGATGGCGTTAGAGCCTTTTAGCGATTTAATTAAAGAAGATTCCAGTTCAAGTAAAAAACCAGGATGCGATGCAATCGCGTATCTAGCTGCTCTTCTGATTTGTACGCTCTCATTCCCCAAAAGTTGCCAAAGTGTTTGTGTCCCTTTTTTAAGAAGGAATTTCTGTCGCGATGTCGCCTTTCTTAAACTGGCTTTGAAATCACGACGAACTGTTTCATCTAACCTTCCCGTCATGGAAACTCGCGTAACTCTTAGGGGCAAGACCTTGCTGACGGCCAGGCGATAGAACTCTGCCACAAACTCGAGTGCTGTGGGCTGGGGGCTTTGATCATTCATCACAGCGTTAGCAACGAACTCACCCCACACCAAATGAGTTTTATACATAATCGATTTAGCTGGAACCAAAAACATACGGGCCACCCAAAAATCATTTTTGTCTAGAAGTGCCCCATCGCGACTAATCACATCAACTAGACGCCTACCCAGCAATGGCAATTCACCGGGATAAGTGTGACTCGTAATAAAATTAATCAAATCCAGACGATAAGCTCCGGGCCTTCCGTTAAACATTTTTTCAGCAATAAGGGCGTCAGTCTGAGTATTGAACAGCCAATGAGTGGGGTTGCTCGGTCTTGAGACGGGGAGGTCCGCATCGAGCGGCCGATTATTCGTCCGGTTCATCGATTGCTGTAAGGCCACCATCCCGGAATATTCTGAGGGTTCGTAGATACAATCAAATCCCAGTTTTTCAAAGAGGGCTTCCAGCAGTTTAAACGCTTGAGTCCGATGATCTCCCTGTTGTTCATCGTCAAAAGCTAGGGCGAATAATTTTCTAAGATGCTCGGCGCGAAAATGTCGAGAATGACTCTCAACCAACGCATCGTTAATTTCGGAGGTGGGTTCATTCAGAAATTCTTTCCAAAGGGCGTCAAACTGCTGAGGGACAATCGCTACAGCATCGAGGGGCTCTTTAGCAGGAGAATCAAATTTGGGAAGCCTACGCTCAAAAACCCTTTGTGCGAGGTCTCGAACCCTCTTAATCGAACCCTGGTGCTGAAAAGCGGCTACAACCTCTAATAGATCATCTGGAATCATGTCTGGTTTAAATCGCGCTAGCACCAGTCGCAGAAAATTATGTTGTCCCATTTCGTCTTGAGTGGTCAGAGATCTTTTGCCGTAATCCAGAACCTGAGAATTCGACATTTCATTGAGACTTCGGGTGGCCTCAACAATGAGAGAGGGAACAGATTTGTTTTCCACGCGAGAGGCTGGCCACAGATTGTCAAAATCGTTGGCCGCTTTAAATCCGGCTTGGCGCCCGTAAGACTCTTCGAGAATTTTCAAAATCTCCTCATCGGTCAGTTTATCTGAAAACGAACTACCGACACGCCAAGAATTCAGTTCGTTGAGAAGGCTCATATAGCCCCCAAAATTCGAAAAAATCGCGTTTGAGGGCCCATCAACTTCGTAAGGTACGGCGTAGTTTTTGCCACGAATCCATTTGCCAAAGGTTTCTAAAAACCTATCAAATCGCCCATGGGTGGCTTCATGAGTGAGAGTATCGAGATCAATTCGACTTGGCATAACAAAGGCAATTCTCTTTTGGCCAAGGGCAAAATACGCAGCGGCACCCTGGTTCTCGTCCATTTCGACGCTGATTCCCTGGGATGAAAGAAAATTTAAAACTCTCACAAATTTCGTTTGAAGCACAGGATCCACTAATTTTTTGGCTTCAAAAAACAACTCTCGAAAAAGGTCAAAACTCTGACCCTTGCCAATAAGTACATAGTTTCCGTGTTTAGAAACAGAAAACTCCTTTGTCTGGGCGAACTGAATCAGAATCTGCATTTCCTTTTCAGTAAACTGATCCGATCGTAGAATCTGAGTTTTTGGCGAATGGGTATCCGTCAAAAGTTCTACCAGCCGGCCAGGCAATCCTGATAAATCGTCAGCAAAGGGGCGGGCCAAAAAAATGAGTCCCGCTACTTTCTTTTCGGGGTTGGGATGGCTCACCAATCGAATCCAAAATTCAAGCCCCTGTGGAATTGTTAGAATCCGACCTCCCTCCACATTCTGCCCCGTGTGCGGGAATTCTTTGAGTGTCTGTTCAAGATGCCC
Organism: Bdellovibrionota bacterium; assembly: GCA_964201665.1. Lineage (GTDB taxonomy): Bacteria > Bdellovibrionota > UBA2428 > UBA2428 > UBA2428 > CAXNEW01. The sequence goes on along the minus strand of CAXNEW010000006.1, from coordinate 40,575 downwards.
TTTTAAAAGTTGGGGAAATCGCTGAGTAAAGCTTGCCAGTTGGGCATCAAACAAGACTCTGTTTTCGGGCTTGTATTCGAGCTTAAAAAGTTCATTTTCAAACAGTCTTCTTAAGTGAAAGTCCGAATTTTTTTCACGGACCAACATGTAGAATTTTCGATCCCGCGGCTCAGTTAAATGGTCGGGTATGCCCAAATTGAAGTCGAAACCCTCAGAAACTTCGAATGCAGCATCTGAGATAACAATTTGGGTTTCAGGCCCAGCGACTACGGGTGGAGTCGAAACGACCACCAAAAGAATCAAACAAAAAACGGTTACTTTTTTGAAACCCGAAAGAATCTTCATTCCGGGGGTGACTTAGCCGTTTTGGTAGCTCGTTCGCAATCAAAAAATCAGGGTTGAAAACCTAAACATTCCCTTTTCATCACCCATGCGTCGTCGCCCGTTTTGTAATATTTCTTACGGACTCCAACCTGGATGAATTTGAACTTTTCATAAAGCCTCGTGGCTCACGCTGTTTTACTTTAAAGGCTCCAAAGGCTGCGATCTAAAGCCACTTTGAGTCTCGTAGCTATCGATGAAAACAGCCGCCTGTTCTTTAAGTGATTCAGTATATGAGAGTAAAAAATATCCGCGTGGGTTTTCGTCATCAAACTCCAACCATTTCAAAACGACCTTCTCAGAACCGTCACGCCACGCCGCGGGAATTAATTCTGTGGATGCCACAGGTAAAATGTCGACCTTACTTTCAGAGCCCATTTTTATTGTGGCTCCAGACTGAAGCATGACTTTAAATTCATTTACTCCTGAAGGTTCAGCGAGTGACTTCAGCCTTCCAGGACCTGGGGAGCCCTTGAACTTTAGCGTTGATTTCTCTGACACGTTACCAAGCTTAACCAGATTACCTGAAACCTCTTTGGCCGGAATCCAGATTTCGCTAATTCCCCACCGAATCTTTAAGTTTCTGGCATCGTCAAAAACAATCCTTTTTGGAAACTGTAAGCCTGACGGATTCGCACCTACCGAAAAGCTAAAATCTTTTTTTCCAACCATGTCCCAATAACTCCACGAATCGAATGTTACTTCTTTTATCTCGCTTTCTGAGGGAAGATTCTCAAGCGGCCGACACAAATTAGAGGCCTTATAAAAGGCCAATACATTGTTTTTAGCTAAAAAACTTATAGGCAGATCGCCCGTGCACTTTAACTTCGCTACAAAGGCCCTTGCAAAAGGTCGAGTGAGATGTCCGGTCTCAACTTCAATAGCCGAACCTTCAACTAAGTTGAGACTCAAAATATCTTGATATCCAAATCCATCATTTACTGTGTGGAACTCTAACCTTGAAATTCCGATTTTTTGGCTTGTTGAAATCCCTGCCACTTGGAGCTCAGTGAAAAAAGGAATATTTACACCTTTTGAGTTTGCAAGCGAAAGGCCTGCTCCCTCTTTTCCTTTAAAGGTTATATCTGCGATTGCCCCCTGACTCAGGTCGATATTTTGCCCAAGCACCTGAATCAATCGATTGGGTCGAGGTGCAAAAACAAACTGCAAGCTGGAAGGCGAGTCTCGGGAAGCTGCCTCTTCCTTTTCAGAGATCTCAGGTTTCTTGGATTGCGAATCTAGCGAAAGCAAGGAACTCGGAAAAGGAGGGAGTTCAAAAAAATCAACTTTATCAATAAAAAAAGCTGAATCGAACGAGGAATTTCGGGTCGCAATTTGCTCAGGGCTCAGCGCGACCTGGACCACCTCCGAAGTTACTTCTCTGTACTCGAGTTTTTCACCACTCGAGTCCGCTACAAAAACTTTTCGTGAGAATTTTGTTCTTGGGTGCCATCGCCTATGCCCCATGCTGCTGAAGCAGTCCTGAAGAAGGTTGTTATGTTCAATACTTACCAGGTGCTGAGATTCGAAGGTTTCAAATTGCGGAATTGAATCCGCAACCATCACCCCGCCGAAACTGAGCCCACCTTGGCACCAGACCAAATCTTTTTCTTTGTGCACAAGCCCGAGATTTGTCCATTTCCACTCAGTGGTATCAGCTCGATCAATTAGAACTTGTGGAATAACATAGCCCCTTAGACTGAAATTTTCGGTTTTCTCGTCTTTGGTTTTTTGTAGAAACTCAGTAGCAATCGAGCCCACAATGAAACGCGTGATGAGACTGTTAGTGGCCCCGCGCAAAACTTCATCGCGATAATACATTTCATGTAGAATCATCATAGCTTGCTGGAATCGAGGGAGCATGGCCCAAAGAGCTTGATCCACAATATAGTAAATATCTTGCAGGTTGAAATTGAGTCCCACAAGCGGGCCCTGCACGACGAGCTGTCGAATCTTACAGCCCTCGGGAATACCTACATGTTGAGAATCAGGGACATCGTTGAGTTCAATGTCTTCTAGAAATGCCGCCTGACTTGTCCAATTTTCTATTCCCACTTGTAAAACTTGCCGCTGAGGAATTGGGATTTGGATATCTTTAGCCAAAAGTTTGTAGGCAAGGTCTTCGGCTCCAATATTTTTGAAACCTTCGGGATGCTCATCGTCTTTTGCAAGTTGCCAGTTAATGGATACCAACTGTTTTTTGGATTTAAATCGCACCATAGCCTCGTAAAGATCAAGAGCCATAATCTGGAAAGGTTGCCCCGATGGGCAAAAAACGACGTCGCCACCGTTTCCTACATGTTGCCCACCCCCCTTGTTAAGGGGCGACCTTGTTTGTGCATGACTTAAGTGGGTGATAAAACCCGCACACAGTAAAAGCACGAGGAGTTTTAGAGGGTTTAATGTTTTCATATATTTTTCCTTTTAGGGGTGCTTGGGGAAAGGGCTTTTTTGGGTACCGGGGGCTGACTTAGAGCAAAAAGATTTGTCGAAAGAACATAAACACTTTTTGTTTTTTCCGAACTCGCATTAAATGAATTTTCAAATTGAATTCGAAAATCTTTAATCACTTTTCTTGCCTTTGGCATTTGGGCGGGATCGAAGTTAAGAATCACAGCGCCCATGTCGCGAGCTTCAACACTTGTTTGAGAAAGCGAAAGGAGAGCCTTCTGCAGAATTTGTTTATGAAAATTTCGAACGGCTTCCGAAGGCGTGCCTAGGGGATTAACGTAAAAGGATCCCGTCGGTTTAAAGGTTTCCTTTTTCTTTTCAAGAATTCCCAATCGACACATACGTTCTAGAGCCGCAGAAATCTGCAGGGTACTCACCTGAAACTGAAAGGCAAGTTCAGAACGATCTGCAGTGGCTTGGCTGCCAGAGAAATGCTCCAGCAAAGCAAGATGATACCACTAAGAAATAAGCATAAAGGAATCAGCTGTCAGTTCGGTGATTTCTTTTCGCAATGATTCGAGCCGTCTGCGCGCTGTTTCCCGACGAATACCCGATCGACCGTGTTGGGCAGAAATACTGTTCACAAACGCGCCCGTTTCGGTTGCATTCAAGCCAAGCTTGGCTGCAATTCCTTCACCAGCTGATTCCGAAAGACCAAATTTGCCTTTAAGCACATGTGACAAACGGGAGGGAGAAATACCCAAATCGCGCGCAAAGGCCCGAAGTGAGTACCGGGGATTTAGACTCAAGCGTTGCTCAAGCTCAAGTTTAAGCCGCTGCCGGTAATCGGCATTGTCGGTGTCTGTATTCATGGAGGCGGAACCTGCCCGTTCAATGCTTAGTGAGTCAAGAAAAACTCAACATAGTGTAGAGTGAGATTGAGCAAACACAACCCATGTATCTCGCCCCCCCCACAAACGAACCCTATTTATTCATTTGAGGGGTCCTCCTTGGTACTGGATTCAACTAGGATTATTCACTTAACTAAGAATTTCATTAGCCATGCGTCGTCGCCCGTTTTGTAATACTTTTGGCGAACGCCGACCTGCAAAAAACCTAACTTTTTGTAGAGTTTGAGGGCGCTCAAATTTTTTGGGTTTACATCTAAAAAAACAACAGTTTCTTTAGCCTGGGTTTTTGTATCGGCTAAAAATTTTTCAAACATTCGAAATCCATTTCCTTGATTTTTGACTTCAACCGCAAGGTGCAAGATTTCAATTTCGAGATTGTGTGCGTCTTTAAAATTTTCAAAACAAAGAATAAAACCCTCGGGCTTTTTTTTATGGGGCCAGAAAAAAATTCGGGACTGGGGCTGGGCTAAGGTTTTTTGAAATTCACTGAGTGACCAGGGATTTTGAACCGCTTCCAGGTGGTCCCCTTGAAGCCTAAGCAGAAGTTCAGCACTAACTTCTAAACTCATTTAACAGCCTAGGAGTCACCAAAACGGGGGGGCGCAAGCCTCCGCACTCGGTACCGAGAGCGCAACTGATCCAACCAATCTTTCAAACTTTTTTGTGCCTCTTGCATGGCTAGGTTGGGATCTTTTTCTCTCTGCGAGGCTACCTTAACTCGCTCTTCAATAATTTTTTCTACAATCAATTTTTGCTCCAAACGCCGACGAATTTCGGCTTCAGTCGCATCCAGCGAGACCAACCATTGATTCCACTTTTTAGAACCAAGCCCGGTTTTTCGTTTTGTCATTTCACTCTCAAGAACCGGCCCGGTTACACTCTGTGCCCCCAAAACTCGAGACTCCTCAAACACTAAAATCTCGGTAATGTATTTCTGAAGGGCCACTTCGGATTCTCGTGGAGTGGGCGCAGCAAAACCCGTGAGCAGGCTATTCTCAATAACTGCAACACTTTCGAGCCCGCGCGAAATATGAAGGTCCCTGTCGTTGATGGACCTACCGCCAACCAGAGCCAAAACCATCATGGAGTTTAAAAGCGACATCGCCATTATAGTTTAACACAAACTCTAGGCGCCTTCTCTGCAGGCCTTTACAAACTGCTTAGCAAGCTTTCCAAGCACATCAGTCCCCTCACCGGATTTACCCGAAACCCAAAGCACCTTATCTGGCTGGAGTCCCCTAAATTTCTTTAGCCACCCAAGCATTAGGGACTCACGCTCTTTTGTTTTAAACCTATCGGCCTTAGTGAGCAGCAAATGAAAGTCTTCTCCTTGCAACCAATCGGCAAGCTGAAAATCCATTTCATCAGGATCTCGATCGGCATGAACCAGCCAAAGCCACCGACGTTGTTCCTTTGGGCCACGATTCTTTAATTCAGTGAGAAGTTCAACCCAGCGATCGCCAGCAGCAGGTTTTTTGGTAAACCCAAAGCCCGGGGTGTCTAAAAGTTCGAATTTTGATTTTTCTGATGTGCCCAACCAAATTTCGGCGCAGATGATTCCTTGAGTTAGGCCGGGTCTAGCGCCAACTTTAAAAACCTGGGTCGGATGAGTTAAGGCATTTAGAAGCGAACTTTTTCCAACATTTGAACGCCCCAAAACAATCCAAGCCGGATCTTTTTGCGGCAGAATTTCGCTTGGATTCCACGCGGTAAAAAGAAGATTTATTTTATGAGCAAATCCCATTTGTTAGGCAGCGCCGTAACTGTGAAGGCCGCTCAAAACTAAATTCACACCTAAAAATGCAAACACCATAATTACAAAACCTATGAGCGAAACAACTGAAAGTAATTGAGGTTTCCAACGAAGTAAAAGCTTTCCATGTAGATAAATTAAATATGCAAACCACGTAATCAGTGCCCAGGTTTCTTTTGGATCCCACCCCCAACTCCTGCCCCAGGCCGAATAGGCCCAAACGGCACCGGTGATCAACAGTAGAGCCTGAAATGGAAAGGCAAACAAAATATTTTTATAACTTAATTCATCAAGTCTATCGGCGCTGGGCAGAGAGGTTAGAAATTTTTCGTACCGAGCAGAAATCACTACAAACATCGAACAAATGATCAAAGTCATAAACAAAAGCATTGTCAGATAGGGATTCGAAGACATTCGCAAATGAGGATCCTGCCACATGTCGTAGCCCACAACTCCAAAGAAAACCAAAAGCAGCACGAGTCCTGAAACAAACAAAATCAGCGAGCGCCTACTGATATCGTAACCTTTCATTCCAGGATGAGGCACTCGATTCCAGAACATCAAAATCGCAGCAAGTGCGAACACAAGAAGTGCAGCCCAAAAAACCGGATGGGCATTGGGAACTTCTTGCATGCGAGTGATAACGGGACCATCGGGATATTCGCGATAGGTGTCTTTGACCCAGGTCATTTGCCCGGGCGCAACCTCGCGCTCCACAGTACTGGCCATAAAAAACTTGCCCGTCTCCAAAAACTCACGGCCGCCTGAAATTCCTAAATTCAAAACCGTCATCAGGCACAGCCCGCCCCCCAAAAAAGACAGAGAGGCTCGTGAACGTATCAAATGCAAAAATCCAAAGCAGGCCGCCATCGTGAACCCAGCATAGGAAATCATTCCAAAAACCACATGAATTTTTAGCCAGTTACTTTGCAGGGCCGGAATCAAAGGCTCGAGCGATTTGTTTGGAGTCATTACGCTCATGCCCATCAATAAAAAAATAAGAGGTGTTGAAAAGGCTCCAACGAGTGGAATTTTCCAATTTCTTTGAGAGTAAATTTGAAACCCTGCAAGCATCCAAGCAAAGGCCACCAACGATTCATAAAGATTGGTCCAGGGTGGACGATCAAAACCCCCTACGTACCATCTTCCAGCTAAACCTACAGTGTGTAAAACAAAACCCGCCACAACCAAAACCTGAGCAAGACTGGAAGCTCGCGATTGTTGGGCCTTTAAACCCGATCTTGCTATCCCAACAAAAAAAACTAAAACGGCAGCCAAATAAACAAAAGCGGCAATATTCAAAGGGGTGACGGTAAGTGTTTTTTCTAAAAACTCAAAACCAAAAAAAGTAACCCTCGCTTCAAGACTGTCCATGTTCTTCCTTTCGACCCCTAATTTTGTGGGCCCAAACTTTGACCTGATTTTCAAAACCTGAGGGCATCCGATGAATCGTGCCTGCAAAATTCACCTGACCTCTGTCGTATCGAAGCTGAAACTTTCGATGAGTCACAAACAAAGCATAGAAAGTCCCAAGCAGCATTCCAAAACAACCCAACCAATAAATAGGTGCGCCGGGGTCGTATCCAATTTGAAGGCCGGTAAACAGCAATTCCTTCACGTCATCAACGATAATTCCAAAATGGGATTCTCGGGCAAAATCAAACTCGGGATAATTCTGCAAAACCCAAAAGGGTTTACCTGAGGCCTTGCCATCGACGAGTTCTTGAAACAAAACCCCGGGCCCCAAATTCTGGATTTGCAACTGAGCAGAGACAGCAACCAAAGTTGTTGCTTGGCGCCCTTTATGATCAAAATTTAAAGTTTCACCGAGTTGCCCGCGCCCAAACTTGGGCTCATAGCCTATTTGGTCCTTCGGCAAATACCTGAACTTCACATCAAAATCTCCCAGACGCCCATAACTCGCCTGGTAGAAAACATATTTCTCAAAGGACATAGGATCATTCACTCGAATGGTGTCTGAAGCTAAAACTTTACTATTTCGAATAACATTTAATTTAGAAACAAAGTCCTTGGGTCGCCCTGGAAATTTTTCGTAAAAATCAACCTTAAACTCTTCAGCCTGAAGTCTAAATCCTAAAAGCTTTTCGTTTACCAATCCGCCAGGCGCGGGTTTTAGCCCTGACATTCGCCCCTCTGAAAAAATCAAGAACGTATCTACAGCGGCTCCAGCTGGAATATTTGCAGCACCCTCAAAACCGTAGAGAGCTGAAATAATGGCTCCACCAAAAATAACCAAGAGAGAAGTGTGAACCAAGTAGTTGGCAATGCGCGACCACTGACCCTTTTGAAAAAAAATTTGAAAATTTTCGGGGCCGTCTTCAACGACTTTAGGATTTCCACCGCCTAATTTAACTCGATCCAAGTAGGTTTTAAGGGCCGCTTCTTTGGTTAAGTTTTCCTTCCATTCCAATTGAAAGTTTTTGGGTTGATTTTCGAATGTGGCACGTGCCCATGCTACAGGTTTGGCTGAGGCCAGCTTCCACATCTGAGGCCAACGCTCAACCGAGCAAGCAATCAGATTTAAACTTAACAAAACCATTAAACCCACGTACCAGCTCGAATGGTAGGCGGTAAAAAGCTGAAGGGTTTTACCGAGCTTCCAAAAGTCGTAGTCATACTGCATTCCCGGATCCACATTAGAAATATTTACCTGCAAAATTAGAGTCCCTGGAATTGACAAAAGTAACAACGAAACTAAAACGACCAAGGTTAGCTTGACTGATGCCAACTGGAGCCAAAGCCGATCAACGCCTCTCCAAAAACTTTCCATTAGTGGAATCTCGCATTGGCGCTTCGGGGGGTCAACCTGTTCTCAAACCACACTGGCAGGGTTTTCAGAATGCCAAAATCGGATAGAATGACATAAAATGATTCAATCAAAAGTTCATATAAGATTTCAAAAGAGATTATCTAGATCAATTTGGATACTTGCTTTGGGGCTGACCTTCGTGAGTTCTGGATTTGCAGGAGGAGCCTTTAAAAAACGTCCCCAGACTTCGGTCTCAAAGGCCAGTCTTACAGCTCCCGCCGAGATGCCCCCTTCAAAATCTGTGCCCCTTCAAATTTTAGTGGCACTAAAGACTCCACTTTCGCCAGCGGATCGGGAAAAACTGTTTTCAAAATTCAAACTTACCGAGGTTGAACGCGTCGGCTCGACGGACCTTTTTTTAACTCAATTGCCTGCCGGATCCACTGAAGAGCTAACCGATTCTACAATTAGCAAATTGGCACTCGAAGCTGCAGTAAAATATGCCGAAAAAAATATTCTACTTAGAACCTTTAAGGACGGGACTCAGGGTGGATTTAGCGTACAAGAATCTGATTGAAGTAAACATCAATCACTTTGCCCGTTTTTAAAACTCGATTCATCTCGCTTAAAATTAAAACTTTCAATTCAAGCTTTCCTTCAACAGTACGCAATTGCGGAGCCTCAAATGTCCCCATAGAAGCCGAAATAATCGACCGGAGCTCTGTAGCGCGCGCCTTAATTTCTTGTTGAAGCTCATAAGAATCAACTTCAAGGGCAACATCGGCGTACACCATTGCCTCACCCGTCGCCACGCCGACTTTAGTTCCAGAAACAACCTCTTCGATTTCACCGACTCGAAAACTTACTGAAACATCAATTTCTTTTTGCTGAAAAAGTGTCGTGAGCCCTGTTTCTGCTTTGATGTCGGGATCAACAAGATCGTACCCTTCTTCTTGTTCACCATCTTGGGCATCTTTTATTTTTTTTGGAATATTAGTTTGGCCGGTTATTGAAACTTCATTTTTTTTTTTGCCATGAGCATCGCCTTCTGCGCTTTCTGAATTCTGCTCACTCTCATGCTCACCTTCGCCAGGCTCACTCTCATGCTCGCCTTCGCCATGCTCGTCCGATTCCTGTGCGGGGGCTCGGTCGCCATCAATGTGATGAGTACCCAAGGCTTTATTAATTTTTTGTCCGACCTGAAACGGATTTTGATGGGGAGCCACACGGACCATAAAAAAAACAGCCCCGCCAAAAAGCCCAATTCCTAAAACAAAAGTGCCCAGTAAAATTCCTACAAAGCCTTTTTCAAGGGGACCTAAGTTCCCAGCCCCTAAAAAATTACCCAGCCGCGGTAAACCCGGCATTTTGCCGAGAAGACCAGCAAGTTTGTCTTTTAAACCCATTCCCTCCTATTTCGGCATTCGTCGCGCTAGGCTTGAGTTTAGAGAATGAATTTTTCGTGACGCGTTAAATTCGAGGTCTTGAAACTACATTGCGCACTTAGAAAGTGGTTTTTCCATTTTTTTTAAGAAAGCAGGGAAATCACCTTCAAAAGCAAAAGCTACCGATTCTCGACCGGCAATTTTGGGGTCTGACCATTTGTAGTCAGGGTAGGTTTTTTCATAGGCCTTAGCCTCATGAGGAGGTAACTTTTTCCAAACCCCTAAACTCCACGAATCAATTTCTGGGCAAAGGCCTTGCAGGACATGAATTCTTTCATGATCAAAAACAGTTTTCATTCCTTCAACAAGCTTATCCGCCGATTCCGCAGTTCCAACAAAGGCAATGGGATTTAAAAAAAGTATCGCCCTTGCGGGCCCCATGAATTGCTCCAAATCCACAACTTGTTCTTTAGATTCATCGGTTACTTTTTTTTGACAAGCCTTACCCGGTTCCGACTTTAGCCATTCTTTGTAGCCCCCAAGCTCGTTCTTGAGAATGGAAAAACCGCTACTGGCCAAACCCATTTGATCTGGCCCCACACTCGGAGAAATCCAGTTTTTGAAAGTGAAATAGCAAAATCCATAGGCAACCATTTTATTGGGGTCCTCGGCCCAGCGAGCGAGCATCGTTTTGTCAAAAGGAGCTGGAACAACTTTGAGATCCGTTGAGCTTAAAGTCCTAAGGCCCGGTTCGGTTTTTGGGGCCAATGAATTTTCTAAGAAAGTTTTTTGAACTGCAGCGCAAAGGTTTGTTTTCCCCTGAAACAGATTTGGGCAAAGATCCTTAAACAAGGAGCTCTCAGCTCCGATTGCTGGCAATGAAAACAAAATTAAAAATGCAGAGGCGCTGAATAACTGATTTTTGTTCATAAACACATTCTGAAGGGACTTGGCCCAATTTAAAAGCCGATGACGCGCTGCGCTCGGGCTATGTTAGGTTTCAGTTTCCATTTTTTTTTACCGATAGGCAAAGGAGAGGAACCCATGGGTAGCGACGACAATTCAAATACCACGCCAAAGCCCGCTGGACTCATCGACGCCTCAAGCTTGCTTGAGGAAATTTCAACTGCCGATCCCAAATGGTCGGGGAGTGAGGAAAAAATGGAAAATTCACCAATCGAAATTCAGCAGGCTGAGGCCCCCGACTACCGAGACCCCAAAGGGGAATACATCCCCGTAAGCATCGAAGGACTTTCATCCGGCATTGCCACAGATCTAGATCTTTTTACCCGGGCCGGAGACGCCTTTTTTGTTATCAAAGCTAAAAACCAGGACATAGATGGTCGTTTAATGTCCAAACTCAAAACAAGCCAACTGCCCTATGTTTATATTCACAAAACAGAACGCGAAAAATATTCACAAAGACTTGAAGCTCAAGTTTCGGCCATCGTAAGAAGCCCTAAGGCCACATTGAGAGAAAAAGCGGGCATCCTGACTGATCTCGCTGTCGAAATTGTTGACCAACTTTTTGTCGATCCCGGCAACCCAAAAACAATTGCTGCGGCAAAAACTTTCACCCAAGAAGCGGTTCTTTTTGTTGGGCAGAATCAACACGCATTTTTACACTTAGTTGAGCTTTCAAATCATGATCACTACACCTATGCCCACTCGGTGGGGGTAGCGGCTTACACCTTGGCCCTTGCTCCAAAAATTATGAAGTTAGATCCCCAGCAACTTGCTGACATTGGCCTTGCCGGACTTTTGCACGACATTGGAAAGTGTATGGTAGACCCTTCAATTATTAACAAAAAAGGACCTCTCAATGAAGACGAGTGGTCGGTCATGAAAAAACATCCCGAGTATGGCGCCGAAGTGATTCGCCGACATAAAAATTTAAGTCCCATCATTTTAGCTGCCGCTGAAAGCCACCATGAAAATCTCACAGGCACAGGTTACCCTAAGGGAATTCAAGCTCAGAAACTTGATCCACTCGTGCGCATTGTTGCCCTAACAGATGCCTTTTCGGCTCTAACAACAAAAAGAAGTTACTCAACCCCCCGAGACAGCATGACGGCTTTGAAGCTTATTAAAGAAAACCTAAACAAAAAATTCGATTCGAATTTATTCCAACCTTTTGTAAAGTTATTCCTAGAACCCGGCAAAAAGGCCGCTTAGAGATCGGCGTCGTCGCCGGCGTTGATGTGTGATCCAAGGGTGCCCTCTGCAGCCTGCAATAGATAGGTTTCAATAAATTCTTGAATGTCACCATCTAAAACTTTTTGAGTGTCACTTGTTGAAACTCCAGTGCGAACATCTTTAACCAACTGGTAGGGCTGCAAAACATAGTTCCGAATTTGCGATCCCCAAGCTATACGTTTTTTAGTTGCATTGACTTTATCAGCCTCGGCCTGACGTCTTTCGACTTCGGCTTCATACAAACGCGATTTAAGCATTTTCATGGCCTTCTCGCGGTTTTGAATTTGGGATCGCTCGGCCTGACACTGAACAACAATTCCAGACGGAATATGAGTCATTCGCACGGCTGAATCTGTTTTATTCACGTGCTGCCCACCTGCCCCACCCGCGCGATAGGTATCCACTCTTAAATCTTCACTTCGAATAACGATATTAATATCATCATCAAGAATGGGATAAACAAAAACACTTGCAAAGCTGGTGTGCCTTCGCGCATTTGAATCAAAAGGAGAAATTCTTACGAGTCTATGAATTCCATTTTCTGCTTTTAAAAATCCATAGGCGTTGGGGCCCTGCATTTCGAAACTCACCGATCGGTAACCCGCGCCGTCACCTTCAGTAAAATCCATGATTGTGGTTTTAAAACCCTGACGAGTGGCATATCGCGTGTAGAGTCTGGCCAAAATTCCAGCCCAGTCGCAGGCTTCGGTGCCGCCGGCTCCGGCATGAATGGTCAGATAGGCATCGCCGGGGTCGTTTTCTCCCGCCAACATTTTTTGAAATTCTATTTTTTTAATTTCTTGCCAACCCTGATCAAAACTTTGCTGCATTTCGGATCGTGAACTCGAATCGATTCCCCCAACCTCTTCGCACATTTCTATAAGAGCTAGGGCATCGTCGATTTGGCCTGAGATTTTTTTGTAGGGGGCCAAAACAAGTTCGAGTTGTTTTTTTTCTTTTAAAATTTTAGTGGCTTTTTGAGAATCATTCCAAAAACTGGGGTCCCCCTCGGAATGCCCTATTTCTTCAAAACGACGGCCCTTACCCTCAAGGTCAAAGAGACCTCCCGAGAGACGTCAAACGCTCTCTAAGTTCTTTGAATTTCTCACGAATTTCTTTGGGGCTTTGGGGTAAGGTAGAGTCTGTCACATTTGCGTTTGTAGGCCAGCCAAAGCAGACTTTCAAGTTGACCCCAAAACCTTGATTTTGTTAACCATGAGTTTCTCAAGAACGTTTCGTCAAAGTAAAATCTGGACCCGGAGGTCACATGCTTAAAGTTAGAGTTAGAAGTTTAGTTTGTAGTTTTTTATTTTTAGGACTTCTTAGTACCGCAGGTTCTGTCTTTGCAGGCGGTGGCGGACGGTATTGTTTTGGCGACGGAAATTCAGACGATTTACATAAAATCTTTTCTAAGTCAGTTAACGGACAAGGACTGGGCTTGAAAATTGACCCCCTCCCCGAAGATTTTAAAGCGGGCCCCATGGATCTTGTGTCCCCTAACGGACGCTGGATGCTTTCCGCTAACACGACTCAGAGCACTTCGAATTTGATTTTCTTTAAAATGCCCGAAGGTGAGACTGATTTTACAAAGGCTAAACCTTTTCGATTTACCTACAAAGGCGAGCTTCTTGCTCGAAACACTTCTCCCAACGGTAAACAGATCTTTTTTGTAGTTCGTGAAAAACAAGGATCCATTGGAGTTTATTCCCTTGATACTCAGGCGACAAAGCCAAAACCCGTGAAGATTTTTGCCGGTGCGGTTGAAAATCAAACGGGTGATATTCTTGAGCCTATAAGCGCGCGCACTGATCTTTTTGAAATGGGAATCCACTCAAGCGACAAGGGAGAAGTGACTCTTTTACTTCAAGACTTCCAAAAGACAGTTTACAAATTTGTTATAAACAATGGAGAAACCAAACTAGTTCCTTTAAGGGGTTCCAATTTAATCCAATCTCAAGACGGCAAAAAAATCGTATTGAGGCATCTTTCAGGCAACGACTTAGACTTAAGCGATGATGTGTTGGTGATTCGAATAGCGAGCCTTGAGGGAACCGGTGGTTCTAAGAAACTAACTCTTAAGCTTGGTACCAACTTAACTAACCAACAATCAAAAACGATTTCAGAGGGGCAAATTTTGATTCCTAATATTGCCGACCAGATTGTTATAAATTCTAAGGCTGGCATTTTTGTTTTTGACTCCAAAAATGGAAACCTTCTGAAATTAGTAAATGAAGGCTGGGCGAGGTCCGATCACTCCCAAGTTCAAATCAGTGAGTACGGTCAAACCGTTTATCGAGGAATTAAGGGCGAGGGAGTCGCCGAAGTCATCGATTTAATTTACCAAAAGGTTGTCGGACAAATGGCTTTCAGTGATAGGGCCTACTTGGACCCTCTAAATGCTTACGCCGTTACCGATTTGGGACCCGCAAATCAAGCAATCCAAATGCTCGATATCGCCAATGTTAATTTATACAAATTTGATTTATCTCAGTCGGTTCCAGATTATGGACATCTCAATAGTTTTCATGTAGCTCGTGACGGCTCAGTGGCCTTTATTGGTTATATTAAGAAGGCAGAAGCTGGAAAACCCGAAGGGCGCCAGGGAAGTTTCGCCCTTAGATTCCCCTAAAGTTTTTTGGTTCATTCTCCAGGAATTTTTTTTAATATTTGTTTTTGATAGGCCCGCATCAGGCGGGCTTCTTTTTTTGTTCGCACGTGGTCAAGTCCAAGCAGGTGCAAGCATCCGTGAATCAAAACTTCCTGAAATTCCTTTGGCACGCTTCTGGGTTTGCGCCTTTTGGCCCCGCGAACGACCGCCGGGAGAGAAATGATTAAATCACCCAAGCTTTTGTCTGCAGCGAAATCCTGGGGGCGCACGGATTCAATAGCCGGAAAACTCAAGATGTCGGTTGTACGGTCAAGTTTTCGAAATTTTTTTTGATAGTCTCGCATGATCACATCGTCACAAACCAGAAGATTAACCGATGCCGGCCTAAATCCTAAAGTTTTGACGGTGTCTGCAAACTGGGGAAGTTCTCTTATTGCGGGACTTATTTTTTGAAACCAATTTTGAATTTTTTTGGCAGAAACAGAATAGGTTTTTTCGCCTTTTGCTATTTCCCAAGTGATTTTAATTTTCATTCGGTAATTTTCATTATCTAATTTCTATTTAGGCTTCTTTTTTAAAGGGTGCAGGCAAACCCTTTTCTTGATCAGGATATTGAATTCTATTGTGATGAATACTCAAGAGAATTCTTAAAAATGCCTTTGAAACCAGGTTAACTTCGGCAAAGGTGATATCGGCTTCGTCCAGAACCCCCTCATTTAGGGCGCGATTAATAATTTTATTTACGAGTCCTTCAATACGAGCCGGAGTGGGTTCAACCAGGGACCGAGTGGCAGCTTCACACGAATCTGCCAGGGCCATTATTGCCGCTTCTCGGGTTTGGGGTTTGGGCCCAGGGTATCTGAAATCAGCTTCGCGAATTTCATCAGGTGCAATTTTTGAACCCGGTTTAGCAGCTTCTTGTTTGGCTTTGTTATAGAAAAAAGTCACAACAGTTGTGGCATGATGTTGCTCAATGAAATCTATTAAGTCTTGGCCCAGCTTATGTTCTTCAGCCAGAACCCTGCCCTCTTTAACATGGGAGATAATAAGTTTTGCAGAAAGCTGAGGTGACATCGTATCATGCGGACTTAGATTTCCTGATTGATTTTCAACAAAGTACTCAGCACGATTCATTTTTCCAATATCATGATAGTAGGAGCCAACCCGAGCAAGTAAGGAGTTTGCGCCAATGGCCTCGGCACCGGCTTCCACCAAAGATCCGACAATAATGGAATGGTGATAAGTTCCTGGAGCTTTTAACACGAGTTCTTTAAGCAACGGATGATCCATGCGAGCAAGTTCGAGAAGTTTAAGATCGGTTGTGTAGTCTAAAATATTTTCTAAAAGCGGTGTTAAAAACAAGGTTAAAGCAGTTGAAACCCAACCCGCCAAAAGGCCGCCGAAACCTATCCACAAAATTCGCACTCCGAGATGAATATTTTCGCGAGTCTCGAGCTGAAAAATTCCAGCTCCTCCTGGAATATGACCACCCCAAGCCCCTAAAACTCCCAAAGCTGAAAGCGCCATTACGAATGCGGTTTTTGTGCCAGCCCAATGTAAATCTGAACGTGTACGAGAAGATTTCAAAAAGTGACTTGCCATGAGACCCGAGATCACGACATGTAAACCAAAGAGTCCTGCTCCACCAAGCATAAGGGCCACTGAAGTGCCAAATATCAAACTGAACAGGGCTGCTAGTGGTACCCCCACAAGTAAACGCAAAACCATTGCTGGGGCTGCAATAGGAATACAAAACAGGAAAAATTCCGGTGGCAATATCGGCACGGCTTCAGCAACAACCTCGAGCTGAAACATAGAAACAAGTTTTAGGGTGGCAACACTTGCGATAATTCCGACACCCAATACAAACAAATCTTTGGGCTTTCCAAGTGATCGGGGAAACTGTTTTCTCAAAAAAACAAAAACAAACCAAAACGACAAAGTTGCCAAAAAAATTTCAAAGGGAATAAATCCAAAATTAAAATTTCCTTTGTTGAGTTTTGATAACTCTTCCAAAATGAGATTGGCGCGTTTTGAAACCTTTTCTCCCTCTCGCACAATGACCTCGCCCTTTTCGATTTGGGCCATCGAGGGCTTAAAATCTTTAAGAGCTTCGTCTCGGCGAACTTCAGTTTCTTTTCGATTGAGTGTGACATTGGGCTGAACAAGGCGGGCCTGAATACTAAAAACAACTCCGCGGGCTTCATCGGGCCAGGCAGACCACGGCAAACGCACCCGATCGGTTTGGGTGCGCGAGCGGGTTTTTGAAGCGCGACCAACAAGGGCCCTTGCCTCTTCAATTCCAATTAAAAAACTCATTTCATTGGGTTTTAAAAAAGAAACTTTAGCCGATTTGATATCAACAATTTCAACCGAAGCTGCGCCAAAGTTTTTATTTTCAACAATTCGCAAATCCCACAAAGGACCCAGCGAAAATGAAATTGATTTTTCAAGTTCCGGCGAAAATCCCAGTTTCGACAAAATCAAAAATTCTTCATCAGAAATGGTAAATCCAAGTTTTTCTTCAAAAACTTTTTTTTGATTTTTAAAATTGGACCTCGCCAGTTTACGCACTGCTTTTATGGCCAACTGCCAGCGATCCATCCAAAGTGAAACGGCCTCAGAATCCAAATCATAGACTGGGGCCACGCCCGACAAAAACTGGGCTTTATCGGATTTTGCCTGCTCCGAATCTGTAACTAAAAACAAGTTATCAGCCCTTACGGTTTCTGTTGCTATCTCGCCTGTTTTGAAAACCGGAGTTTGATTTCCGCCCGTGGGCGTTCGGACCATAAAAATCACAAAGGAACTTACAATCAGGCAAGCCCCAAACTCTTCGAGATAGGATTTACGCGCGTAAACCCTTAACTGGCGCCCCAAACGGACAAGGGGACCCCTACCTAAATCTCTTAAATTTTGGGCAGTTTTGTTTGTTGATCCCATAGAGGCCTATGGTTTGTTATCGGCAAAAATCCCCCCCCGCCTTGAGAAAGAAAGCGAAGTGCTTGAGAAAGAAAGCGAAGTATTAGAGGCTCTGCGCCATGAGCCTGCAGGATAGCCCGCCCCCAAAACCCGAGTTCTTTGGACTTCATTCCTTTATTGAAGCCATCAAGGCCCTAAGGGACCCCGCCACAGGCTGCCCCTGGGACCTTGAGCAAAATCACCAAAGTTTAACCAAATACCTTCTGGAGGAGGTCCACGAATTCCTTGAATGCCTTGAATCCAAGGGACCTGTTTCGCCCGATACCTGGGAGGAACTCGGCGACGTGCTTTTACAGGTAGGACTACACTGCCAAATTGCTTCTGAAAAAGGCTGGGGCCCCAACTTAAATCAATTGGCCCAGGCCGCTGCCGACAAAATCAGACTCCGCCACCCCCACGTCTTCGACCCCCATTTTAAAAAGTTCAAAACCGCTGGTGAAGTTTCCGCTGCCTGGGAAAGCATAAAAGCCTATGGACGCCAACAAAACTTAAATTCATCAAAGTCACAAACACCCGAAATTAAAGAAAAAAAATCTCATACCTTTGCCGATATCCCTAAAGGTCTACCCGCCTTGCTTCGAGCCCAAAGAATGGGCGAAAAAGCCGCCTCCATGGGCTTTGATTGGGAAAAACCTGAAGATATCACTGAAAAAATCCAAGAAGAATTGAATGAGTTTTTGGGGGCCTCCACCTCGGAACAGGCTCAGGAAGAGATGGGAGACCTCCTTTTTGCATCAACCCAGTGGATTCGAAAAACGGGACTCGATGGTGAGCAAATTTTAACCCAGGCCATTAACAAATTTGAAAAGCGATTTTTGAAGATTTTGGATTTAGCGACTCGCGAAAACCTGGACACCAAAAAGCTCAGCGCTGAAGACTGGGAAAATCTTTGGCAACGAGTAAAGGCCTCGCAAAGCTAATGCAAAAGCGTTGACACTGAAGCCTTAAACCGACTACGACAGCTTCTCCATGGCAAATATTCAATCCGCAAAAAAACGTGCGCGTCAAACGGTGCGCAGAACCCTTCGTAATACAGCCGCTCGTAACCAGGTTAAAACGGCCATTCGATCTGCAAAAGAAACCATGACGAATTCTCCCGGGCCAACGGCAGTCACATCGCTTCGCGAAGCCGTGTCTTTGATTTCAAAAGCCTCGAACAAAGGGGTTATGCACCACCGAGCAGCTGCCCGAAGAATTTCCAGACTCATGAAGAAATTTTCTTCTTTGTCTTCGGCTATGGCGAAGACTCCAGAAGTGGTCACTGCTCCGGCACCTAAAGCTTCAAAGGCCAAAAAGCCCGCTGCAAGTGCCCCAAAAGCTAAAAGCGCAAAAGCAAAGCCTAAAGCTAGTTCACGCTCTTCCAAATAGTTCTGAGTTTGGTTTTTCAGTTACACAAAACGGCGAAGTTTCTTATTCCCATTTTTGCCGGCATTGAAATTCCTCCGGCCATTCCTTTGAGTTTAAGGTCCAACTCTGCGCATTTTTTAAGTAAAGTTTGTCCGCGTCGCCCCTGCCCCTTGCGTTGAAGTTCACTTCGCGTTTTTTTAATTTTTTGAATTAAAAAACTTGGTTGAGTGCTTGGCGCCTCAATACCCATTTCGAGGTCTGCCAAAATTCTTAATGATTTAGAGAGTAAACCCAGTAACGGTAAGGCTTCTGCCCCATCATTTTCAAGCTCACGAAGCCCCAAGAGCGCAGACCGCCGATCCCCCCTTAGAACAGCATCCACCCAAGCAAAGGCCGGATTTTCATTAGAACTCAGATTCGCGCTTGAAGATTTTTTGCCCCAACCCAAAGCTCGCGCGGCCCAAGTGTCTCCGCCCAAATCCCAAAATTCTAAATTCTGCTCAAGCTCAAAAAGGGAGTTCATTTCGAGGCTAAAAAGAAACTCCATTTTTTCGGGTTCAAGTTTAATTTTTTTAGATTCACACATCCACTGAGCCCAAAATTCAAGTTCATTCCGACTGAGTTGCCCCGGTGCCGAGAGCTGAACGGTCAATGGAATGCCCAAAGAACTCCACTGAATTCGTTTATCTGCTGGGGCCCTAAAAAAAACTGAAAGATTGGGATCTGCGAGTTTACTCGAAAGCTGCTCCCAATTTTCTTTACCTTCACGATCCCAACCCGAGGGCGCAGAAAGCTGATCGGCCCAAACAAAAATCTGTGGACTAAAAAGAGAAGTGCCCGCACATAAATCGACCAATGCGCCGTCGACTCCAGTTTTTTTGCAGGTGTAGGAATGAACTTCAAAACTATTTTTTTTAAAACCCTCTTTGATTTGTTTTTCAATAAAAGCATCTTCTCCAAGGAGTAAACAAATTTGAGGCATCGTGCGAAGAGGTGCTCCATTTGCATCAAAATACTTTTTAAAAAAGTCTAAATTCGAAATGGGAGCCTGAGATGCTTTCATTTTTTTCTCCGCCCTAGAAATCCTGAGCCACCTGATCAAGAATTTGGGTGGTAAGCTCGTCGGCCATGGTATCCCAAAGAAGTTTTTCTCGGGCCTCATTAATGTGCGTAGCAGACGAAGAGCCTGAATCTAATCTTCCCCCAGAAACATAAGTTCTTTGTGAGGCCGGAAAACTCGATTCTTTTCTGAACTGGCGAATCCACAAAGTTCGTTTTGGAGAATTAATATTACCGGGTTGAACAACCTCGACAACTTCAATATCCACCACCCAACTCACCGCAAAAGTCGAAGAAAAAATTTGCCCCGAACCTAATCCTCCTCCGGCAGCAGACTGGGAAGTTCCAAGTAGCGGCGAGGCCCCCTGGACTTGCTCATAATTTCTAAGGCGCCCAATCAAAAAAAAATCCGCCTCTTCGGGACTATCGACAACATCAATTCCCTTAATTCCAGTAAACCTTTCGCGCATTGCCTGAACCAGAGCAATTTCAGGCCCCAAGCGCGTGGTAAAATTTTCTGGAATCGGAATAAAAGCGCGGGTGTCACGATCCTCATAAGTGCGAATCTGCGAAAAATTTATCTGATTTCGACGCAGCGAATAGGAACAATGAGTTTGGCTCATAAGCAAAACAAAGAAGGCAAAACCCAAGAAACAATTCATAGCAGCAAGGCTTTTCACCAAGGATTACATAAGTCCTTTCGGTTGGGTTCAATCAAGATTAAAAATCAAGAGGTGGCGGAGTTTGAACGAAAAAATGATTTGCCCCGTCGAATCGGGGGGCTTTTGTCTGGAGTTGGCGCTTTTAAAATTCTTGATGCCTGGAAAGAGTGCGCAGGTCCGGGAGTCTTAAAGGTCAGTGAGTTTCACGGAATACAAACTCAAAGCGGAAAAAAGGTTTTGTGCCTTAGGGTACCTGACCCTACTTGGCGTCAAGAGCTTGAGTTTCAAAAGTCCGAACTTCTTGAAAAATACATTCGAGCCCTCAAAAAACGAAGCGTGCCCGCAGATCAGTTTCCTGAAATGATTTCATTCTCTGTTAAAACGACGGTGCCAGTCCAAGCGGGTGCGCCTCAACCTCGCGGGAACAAAATTGGGATCTAGAGCAAGGGTTTCTTGCAACTTCTGCTCAGCCGCAACAAAATTTTCCTTTTGTCTATGATAAAGAGCCATTCCCCAGACAGCGGAAACATCATTTGAATTTATAAGGAGCGCCTATTCAAAAAAAACTCGAGACCGATCCCATTGGCCCAGCTCAAACAAAACATCCCCGGCCAGAGCCCAAGGCCAGGAACTTCGAATACTTCCAAACTCATCCGAATTTGTTGGAATCTTGTTCAGTGTTTCAGTCAGGATTTGAGAGGACTCTTCAAATTTATTTTCCTTTGCCAAGGTGTAACCAAACAAAATTTTCGAAAGCTCACTACCCTCGGCCACAAGCTGGCTTTGAAGTCCTTCAATTTTATTGGAAAGAGGGTTCAAACGATTTCTTGGGTCAAGCCATCGTAAATAGTTTCTATGTGCCAATGAAAGATCCTGTACGTTCGGAAAATAGTCGATGACTTTTTCAAAACCTAGAAGACTCTCGGCCTGCAAAATATGGCCGCCGAAGGGGGCTGGAATAGGTGAATCCACCAGGCGATCTGGATCAGACCAAAGGGTTCTTTTTACGAGATTTTTTAGCTTGGAGAGTTCTGGGCTTTGAGGTCCTTGGGTGAGGGCCCGAATCCAAAGCCCAAAAACAAGTCCATTGTTGGGAGAGGATTCTAAGGCTTTCATAAAGGCATTGTTTGCGCCCGTCTGATTTTTTGTGGGACCAGCACCAATGATGAGCCCCCAAAGAGATTGAGCGATCCATCGAAACTCTGGACCACTCAACCGAAGTGCAGATTCAGAAAGCTCTCGAGCCCTTTTCCAATCACCTTCGATAAATGAAATAAGAGACAAATTTAGCAGGGTCAGCTGATCACCGGGTACGGCCGCAAAAATGGGCTCAAGAGTTTTTTGTGACTCTGAAAGCCGATTTGTGGAGACATAAAAAATGGCCAATCGATTTGCTGCAAGCCTCCGAGCCTCCCAGGAAGAGGTCCCCGCCTGCGAAAAGGACTGCAAGATTTGCTCTTCCGAAGGAGACAACCGAGTCACTCCACTTTCATATGAATTTAAAATTGGCCGAATCCGCTCTACAAGTGGGTCATCGCTCAACCTTAAGCTAGACACCTCCAGGGGCCTCAAATTCGGTGGCCAACTGGAGGGCACGGATTCCAAGTTTGAGACAATCTCTGGGCTTTCGGAGTCTTGGCCTTTGAGTTCGGCAACCTGTGACAAGGGTTCTGACTGCTTTTTTACTTGGAGGGTCAACCAATAAGAGATTCCGCTCACCACTACCAAAATGAAAATTAAAAAAGAAAACCGAATAGGATCGTATTCAAAATAAACGTTTCGAACCCGTTCAAAGCGAGGATCACTCAACCGAATTTTTACAGTTGCGGCCGCTCCTCCAACTAAAACTTGGGGACCAGCTGCTGCTGCCGGGTTACTCTGTTTAGTTGAATCGAGTTTTGAATCTTGCTTTGAAACTTTTTTTGAAGATTCACTTTCTTCAGGAGACTCTTCAAGACTTAAACTCGGCCCCTCGTGCTCTTCAGGATTGTCGATTTCAACTTTCAATCCGGAATTCGAAACCTCTCGAGAGCTCGAATCTTCAACTCGGGTGGAATCCATTTCAAGAGAATTTTTTTCGGTATCGAATCCTGCTTGAGAGCTAAGAGAAAGAGTTTGATCTTCTGGTTTTTCAGAACCACTATCTGTAATTTGGGTCATTTGGTGGCTGAGCTCCGGAAATACCGTTACTAACATTCGCCATCGATCATAGGGTTTTTGAATATAATCTGTGGGCGGTAAAGCCCCCTCGGCAATCCATGCCTGAATCGCTTCAAGCGAAAAGGGCCCCAGGACCAAGGGAGGCAACTGACTCCGAGGGCCGCTTGAGCGGGGCTCAAAAGGATTTAAACCCAATTTAGAAGCCAGCGCCCCTGGAAGAATTCCTTTTTCCAATCGCAAAAGCACTTTGTCTGAGGCCCTGCGCTCGAGCTCGCGATCACCCAAAAGAGCGCGTGGACTTAACAAACCACCTTCACTCTGAATATCACTTAAGGATTCAGTGGGATTTTTTGTATCATCGTCTTTCATTTATACCCACCTAAAGAGTTGGAAAAAGAGCCAATGTTTTAAGATCTTCGTCTGAAAACCGCAGACCAATTCCGAGTGTAAAGCTCGACTGATATCCGCGCGAGGGGATTTGACTTCGTGCTAAGGCTTCGTAGAAGCCAAGGCTAGCATGGAAATAACTAAAAAACGGCTGTATATATTTTAAGTTTAGGTGAGGCCGTTCGTCTTGCCGACTGAGTTCGTAGACTTCAAAACCCAACTCAGATCCTGTTTGCGGTAGGGTATATGAAAATCCAAAACCACCCGAATTTTCAAAAACCCCTATACGCAGGGAAAAATTCCAAATTCGTTTGAAATACTGCAAAGAAAACTTCAAAGCTGACCTGTTTTGTGTGACAACTTCTTGCTCGGTTACCACTCCGCCATTGTCAGAAGTGCGAGTTACAATTCTTTCGTGAGTTCCAAAGGGGTCAGAAGTAACGCCTCCGATATAACCAGAATCCTCACGGGGAAAAAGTCCCAAGGAAAACACAGTTCGGGTATCTGAATAGGAACTCAGGTAATCCGTAGAAAGGTCTACAATTGCCCGGGTTCTTTGGGCGCGATCAATAACTTGGTTAACTGATCTTAAAGCCCTTTCGAGCTGGTCGGCCGCTTGGGAGTCGTTGACGAGTCTCCCAAGAGTTCCCTCGCCGCGCTCAATTTTCGATGTAATTTTTTCAACGTTTTCAAGTGATTTGTTTACATTGCTAACGGATTTGGCCAAGAGCTTAATGTCTTTTTTAAATTCATCGGTGTCGACGGCCTCGACAGATTTTTCAATTTTTTGGGATGAATTCTTCAATGCCCGAACTAAATCACGTAAATCACTTCTGTTTTCTTTCAACACTTCGTTCAAAGTTTGGGTAGCTTGTTCTGTATTTTTTAAGGTTTTTCCGATAGGTGTTCTCGGATCTGCCCCGCCTTCAACGATGTTTCTAAGTTCTTTTGAAACCGCTTTTAAATCTTCTCCCACACTTCCCATTTGGCGAGTAATGTCGTCCAAACTTGAGCCAGAATTTTGCGACTGAATCACTTCACCTTCACGGTAGGTCCCCTTTTTTGTATTTCCATTTTGGGCCATGGCCGCGGGAAAAATTGAGAAATTAAAAAAAGCCCCTGCCTCGGGATCTGAAATAGGCTGGCCAGATTGGGGCCCCTCACTCGGACCACGAGGCACCACCACTTCAAGGTATTTATCTCCGAGTATTCCTAAAGGCCGAGGAACTATATGGGCATTGTTTGGAATTTCAACCCCTTTGTTTATCAACAAAGTCAGTTTAGCTCGTCCATTTTCGAGTTCGATTCCCTTAATTACCCCGATATCAATTCCCGAAAGTTTAACCTTTGAGTTTTTAAAAACCCCAGTAGCATCGTCTAAATAAGTTACAAGCTGAGTTCCCCGTCTCATAATCGGCGTGTCGGTAATGCGAAATGAAAAAGCGACAACCACGAGGCAAGCAGCGAGTATAAAAATTCCAACTTGTATTTCTCGAGTAAGGCCATGCCCAGGCGGTCTCATAAAACTCCCGCACTTTTTAAAAATCGACGCACCCTTGGATCCTCACTTTCAACAAACTGACTGGGGGTTCCCCTCTCAATGATTTTACCGTCCACAATCATACTTACAAAATCAGATATACGCAGGGCGGCGTGTATGTTGTGCGAAATTATCAATGCCCCGGCTGCCAATTTGCGAGTGGTGTCAACAATCAGGTCATCAATGATTTCGCTTGTTACAGGGTCCAATCCCGTTGTGGGTTCATCAAATAAGAGGAGATCAGGTTCAAGAGCGATGGCGCGAGCCATCGCCACACGTTTTTTCATGCCGCCGGACAATTCGGATGGCATTTTTTGTGCTGCAAGGTCAAGCTCAACTTGGTCTAGAAGTTCTTTGACTCTCAGGGATATTTTTTCTTCTCCCCAGTCTTTTCGGCACTCTCGAAGTGGAAAAGCAACGTTGTCAAAAACCGTGAGGCTATCAAAAAGAGCAGCTCCCTGAAAAAGCATCCCAAAGCGTCGACGCAAAGAATTGAGCGCGTTTCCCTCAAGCTTACTCATATCTTGCCCTAGCACCCGGATTTGACCTGAGTCGGCCTTCAAAAGGCCTAAAATCATCTTAAGAGTGACCGATTTGCCCCCTCCTGAAAAACCAAGAATAGTATGAATTTTCTCTGGAAAAATTTCATAGTCCACGCAATCGAGCGTCGGCAGTGGGTTACCTGGAAACTGTTTAGTTACAGCACGTAACCAAACTAGGGTTTCTTCTGCTTTGACATTTTCAAATTGAACCTTTCCCTTCGTTGCCATCACTGAGTTCGATTCCCCGTCGGAAGGAGTACACTTAAGAAATAATCCAAAACTAAAATAGTAACGGTGGAATAAACAACGGCGTCATTTGTTGCTTTTCCTACTCCGGCAACTCCATTTTTTGCATGATAGCCTTTGTAACAACCTATGGCGGCCAGGAGAAATCCAAAAAAAACTCCCTTCATCATTCCATGATAAAAATCCCAGGGGTCCATATAGAATTTAAGTTTTTGAACATAAATTCCTGGATCAACCCCACACACATAGGTGGCGACGATATACCCTCCCAGATTTCCAATAAGTCCAAAAAGCGCTACCAAAAGGGGCAATGCAATTGTTGCTGCTAGAACTCGCGGAGAAACCAAATACTGAATCGGAGAAATCCCCATGACTTCCAACGCATCGATTTGTTCAGTCACCCTCATGATTCCAAGTTGGGCGGCCATTGCGGCCCCTGCTCGACCGGTAACCACGAGACCTGTCATCACAGGAGCCAATTCGCGAACGAGAGACAAGGCCACCGAGGGACCTACCAGAGATTCAGTGCCAACCATCGCAAAGGCAAGCCAACTTTGGTAGGCAAAAACTGCACCCGAAAATGTTGCCGTAAGTGAGACAATAAATAAACTTTGATTACCAATAAACTCGAGTTCATCGATAAACAAAGAGAATCTATGTGGCTTTCTAAAAAATTGAGACACAGCGGCCCAAACAAACAAACCAAAATCACCAATTTCTGAAATTTTTGACAGAATCGCCCTTGATGCGCTCATGGTGTTTTGTTTTTGATTGCCGGGATACGGGGCAATCGATGTCCCAGCGATGTTAAAATTTCATAAGGGATTGTCCCCAACACGTGGGCCAAATCCCAAGCTGTTTGGTGCGATCCTAGCCATTCTGCAAAAACTCCTTGGGGGCGATCAAGCAATTTTTCAATTTGCGGGTGGTCTGTAAGATCCACATGACATAAATCCATTGAAATCACTCCAACCAGCGGAGCCCTTTGTCCATAAATCCAGAAACCGACCTGAGGTGAATCTGATTTTGAAAAACGCCGCGCGACTCCGTCAGCATATCCCAGGCCCACAACCCCAATGAAACTTTCCCGAGTGCATTCATAGGTTCGATTGTAGCCTAGACGATCACCCTTTTTTAACTTTAATATTTTTCGAAGAGGTGCTCTCACCTCGAGAACCGGAGAAAGACCAAGGTCCTTAAACTCGGAACTCAGTTTAGATATCACTCCATAGAGATGTAAACCTGGACGACTTGCATTAGAAAATTTTTTACCAACGGCCCAAAAATTTCCACCTGAATTTTCGATATGAATCCATTTTGGAAAATCGGATGGCATTCTGGCTGGCCAATCCACCTGTAGTCTATTTACAACTCGCTCAAAAACAGTTACCTGCTGAGAAGAAAAAACAACTGGATCTTCTTCTCCATCACTCAAATGACTCAAAATGCCTTCGAACTGATGTCCTGCCCTATTCAATTGGCTCAATGTTTCCCAAAATTCCTTTTGTTCTACCAATTCAGGTTCCAAACCCAGCCGATTCATTCCGGTATTGAAATTCAGGTGTAGTCTGAGCTTTAGTTTCATGGGCAAAAAGTCTTTTAAATCGGTAAAATCATTTACAACCCAAATTATTCGCTCGGCCAACTTTGGATCGAGATTTTTATAATTCTCCGAACTCAAACGATCCGATAATATCAGAACATCACGCGTCCTTTGGGATCTTAAAACCTCTAAGGCTTCTCCGAAGCGAGCCACACAAAAGAACGGACATTCTGTAGGTTTTGTAATTCTTTCAAGAAATTCAGCAACAATTTTTGCCCCGTGACCATAGGCATCCGCCTTGAGTACAGGAAAAACAACCCCACCTGGAGATCTCATTCTTAGAATTCCAAAATTTTTTCCAAGCGAATCAAGATCGACCCAGATAGCTGGCAACTGGGAAAACATCCCTATATATTAACAGGAAAAAGACAAAGGGGTCTTTTCAAAGCCCCGAATCACATTAAAATGAAGTGATGGGGAATACTTTTTTCAAAAATAGCCAAATTCATTTTTTCATACTTTTTATTTTGGTTTCCTGCACACAACCCCTAAAATTAACTCCCGACAAAAATTCCCTTAATTTGGCCGACCTAAAAGAAAGAGCCGTGGACGTTTCGAATTTAGGAAATCAAATTTTACTTGAAGACCAAGACCCTATCTATTTACCATTTACCGTAAAGGGTTCCGAATCAGATCCTTCAAAATTAGTTATTAAAGCCAGATCCTCAAATAGGGATATCGTCCCTGATCCTAATGTTGAGTATCAAAAAGAAGTTGGCGTTTTTACTGTCGAGGTTTCCTCAAAAAGTGATACTTTCGGTGAGGCCCTGATAAAGGTTATTGTTTACAATGGCTACAGTACTCAGGAAAAAATCTTTAAAGTTTTTGTTCAGGCTGTGAATGATTCGCCCCAAATTCAAGGCCCCACTCGCTTGGACCTGAAGGCCGGTAAAAAATATGAACCCACATTAGAAATCTGGGTAAATGATGTTGAGTCCAATGAAAATGAAATCACCACGCGAGTTAGAGCAACTCAGACATCGGCATTTCCCGAGGGCTCCCTAAAAATTGAAGGGGAAGGAAAAAAAGAAAGCTTTTGATCTCCCAGCCGCCCTCCCATCCTGGGAAATTTTACATAGTTGTTGAGGCGCGCGACCCCGAAGGGGCCGAAAGTCGCCACGAAATTGAAACAAATGTTGATTTTGGAGCACCCTCCCCTCCCTTAGTTCAAGGCTTGCCCGACAGGCTCAAAGTTTCTTCTCTCTCGGGGCACCCAAAACTTAAATTCACAATTAGCGATTCAGATACACTTCCACCGGGAATCAATTTAATTTTGGAAATTGAAAACAAAACAATTCTTGACCCCTCAAATATTTTCTTGGGGTCTCAAGATTCAGATCGCACCCTTGAGATAAAAACCACACCGAGTCATCCCCTCAAGGTGGGTTCAACTTCATTCAGTTTGAAAGTTTCAGACGGAACCCAAACGGTAACTCAAAAAGTGTTCGTAGATATTGTCGAATAAAAATAAAGTCCCCCCACAAAAATTTCTAGATTGATCGAGAATTTGGTCCTCGATCGAGCTACGGCAGTCAGACTGATTACAAGTCTTAGGCTCCTAGGGGAAGAACCCGAGCCAGTCCCCTAGGAACCTAAGACTTGTAATCAGTCTGACAAAACGGTTTTCAGAATTCCTAAGTAGGTAGGAAGGAAGGAAAGAAAAATAAAAGAGATACCTTCTTTGGGGGACTGGCTCGGGTTCTTCCCCCAAAGAAGGTATCTCTTTTATTTTTCGGTGTACCGCAAGAAAAAATCTGTAACGAGTCGCTCGGTTTTAGCGCTCTGCTAACTAGGCTGCATCTAAAACTTGATTTGCTCGAGGGCCCGAGCACCCAAAAATTTGGACTTTTTCTGCTTTTCCTTTTGCATGAGCCTCAAAGGGACCCTCAAAAGCAAACTGATTTTTATCTATAATTAAATTTTGTGTAGTTTCTGAAACAAGTAAATCCGTTTTAAATTCTTTTGTAAGTGATTCCATTCGACTCGCTGTATTCACGGTATCGCCAATGACAGTGTATTCCATCCGCGAGGGCGACCCAATATTCCCAGCTATAACTTCGCCGCTGTTTAGTCCCATTCCTATTTCAATGAGATCCTGCCCCCTTGATTTCCGTTTTTCATTGAGCTCAGCAAGTTTTTCTCGCATTTCAAGGCAAGCTCGCAATGCGTTTTCTGCATCTACGGCCGGATTAGGCTCAGGCATTCCCCAAATTGCCATAATCGCGTCGCCTACGTATTTATCAACGACACCACCATATTTTTCAATAACACTCACCATTTCAGACATGTATTCATTGAGCATTTCAACGACTTGTTCGGGAGTCATGGCCTCTGATTTGCTGGTAAACGAACGAATATCCGAAAAGAAAACAGTAACTGGGAGTCGCTCGCCACCAAGTCGAATTCGATCCTCTTTGAGAAGTTTTTGAAACACGGCCTTAGAATGAAATTTGCCAAATACTTCCTTGATACGTTCGCGCTCGGCTAAACCTTCTGCCATTGAATTGAATGCATTTGTGAGTCTTGAAACTTCATCCTGGCTTTGGGCCTTCAGGCGAAATGAAAAATCGCCTTTAGATATTCTCAATGTTCCCTCCAAGAGGCCAATCAAGGGTTTAACTATGGAATCAGAAAAGAGGGTCCCAAAAACTAAGGCCAAACTGAGAATTGCTAGTCCAAGGTACACAGATCTCCTAGCGACTGCATAAACAGTTTCCAGTAGTGAGACTGTAGGACTCAGAACCGCGACATTTAGTCCCGGAATCTGAGATCGGTAGGTATGACCAATGAAGGGTTGACCCATCTCTCCTGCGGTTACCCAGCGAATTTGAGTATTGTTAAATTGTTTTGGCGCTGAAAGAATAGGGGCCATAAACTCTTTTGGGAATGTTGAGTCCACGGGTGCACCGAGCCCACCCGTTTCAAACGACCTCAATAAAATTTTCCCCTCACTATCAAAAAGAAATTTTTCATAAACTCCGGCCTGCTCAAATGAACGGGTCAAAGGCTTTGAATCCAGAAAGGTAAGTAGGACTTTTTGAAGTTTTCCACCCTCAACTACTAGAGCTTGGCTGATTTGATGAAAGTTTTGATCTCCAATTTTTTGCACTTGGTAGAACAAACCCTCCGTTTCTTCTTCCAAACTAAACTTTCCAGCGATTACCTCAATTTCTTCGGGCGTCAAATTGAGTTTAGGGTTTGCATGAAGAGAACTTAAGGCGGAATTATAGGCCTGAACTTCGATTTTTCTTTCAGGAATATTTAGAAGCGCTATTCCCCCAATGTTGGGATCCCCTTGCACGAGCTGAGTTAATTTTTCAGTCTCCTGAGTGTGCATCACCCAAAAACGCGACCTTACCTGAGCCTGAAACACTTCTTGCTCAAATTGAATCAAAAGCCCCTTAGAAATTTCAGCGGCAGCTGCGTAAGCAGAATTCATTGAGTCTCTAAAAGTTAAACTGGTCGAAACCCATACAACGGAAGCCACCCCGGCCGTTAGCAGCACAGAAAAGGCTAAAAGAATTTTATTTCGGAGACGACCAAAAACCCAATTAAAAAGTAGACTCATTGCAAATGTCTATTCGGCGATAAAAACCAAAAGCCTTAGACTCTGGCTAACTTAAATCTGCAAATCTGCCGAAAACCCACGGAAGCCATGGACCTTACTGAAAATAAAACAAAATCTTTACCTCTTTTGGCAATCGGCTTTGGTTTTTCTATTCTTTTTATTGGCTTTTATTTCAGAGATTTACACAGAGAGGACGCGGGCACAGGCGGCGGAAAACAAATTGGTGTGATTGAAAACGCTATCTCTGACGTTTCCCGCCGTCCACGAAGTCGTTTGCTTTGGGTGGCTGCCCAAACTGGAATTCCCATATTTGAAAAAGATACACTCAAAACCGGTGAAAATTCTTTTGCGCGGGTCACTTTGAAAGATCTGGGTTCAATCGAGCTTCAGCCCGATAGTCTTGCCGTTTTAGAAACTGGAGAAAGCGGGCTCAAAGTAAATTTAGCGAGTGGTGATCTCTTCATCTCCGGAAAAGTCGAAGCCCAAGTGGGTAAGACGATGATTGTTTCGGTTGGGAATAAGGGCGGGGTCCGCATTCAAAAGCAGGCTCAAACAGGTGAAATTTCAGTGGAAAGTCAGGGCGCAGCTCAAGCAAAAATTGTGAGTTCGGAGGGAAAAATACAGGAAGTGAAATCTGGTGAGCGCCTCATTCAATCACAAGAAACATCAGAGATTAAAGTTGAAGTTTTTCAGTGGCAGGCCTTGTCGCCAACTCCTGGGCAAGTTTTCAAATTTAAATGGGACCAACCCTTGAAAGTAGCCTTTCAAATTACCCGGGTAGACTCGACCAATCCACTCCCGAGCTTGAATCGAGCCATTCAAGTTTACTCTTCAGGTAAAAAAAAGAAACTTTTAGGCCAGTTTCCTCTTTCTGTGGACTCCACTGCTCTTGAAATTCCCTTTGAAAAACCGGGGAAATTTTTTTGGCGACTCGTTGAGGGTGAAAAGCAGAGTCAGCTGATTGCATTGACTTCAATATCAATTTTGCAAGAGGAAGCCCCAAAAGCGGGCCTCGATATTACTAAACTGGCGCCAAAAAACTTAAGCCTGTCTCTCGACCCCATGGATCCGGAAAAATCTTTTTTGACAGGTAAAAATGAAGACCCTCAGGCCGTGGGTATAGAAATACTATTGGGTTCACAAAAATTTGTGATTCCCAAAGAACAAATTTCCCCGCTGGGCCTTTGGAAACTCGAGATTGCATCTGGTCTTATAAAAAATCTAAAACAAGGCAAGATTCAGGCCCGCTCCCTTTTTCCTGGTGCTCAAATGAGTTCTTTTTCGGAACTTAGTTTTGATCCGTCAAAGTTTTCTTTGGCTGAAATTTTAAAGACTCCTCCACAGCTGATCTCGCCTTCTGCAGGCAGAAATTTGAGTGTTTCAGCGATCGACAAGTCGGGTCTAAAATTTACCTGGGATTTTGAAAAAAATTCATTCTACCGGCCGAAGAGTTTTTTAGTTGAAATTCAGTCCACTGATAAAGGCTCTACCTTTAAAATTCAGTTAGAATCTTCGGCAAATGAAATACTTGTCACAAATATCCCGCCTCCTGGAAATTACGAGTGGACAGTTAAGGCTCTTTTTGAGGAAGGCAAAGTCGGAGTTTCTGCCGGTATGCGGAAGTTCTCACTTATTTCTACTAAAGTCAGAACTCCTGCGAGCTTTCAGCGGCCAAACTTTGTTTTTGAGGGAGATGAATAATGTTTAAATTTTTTTTGAGTTTGGTGTTTACATTAGGACTCAGCTTTTCAAGTTTTGCTTGGGCCGACGAACTCGAGATTCGCTGGAACCCTATTCCCGGAGCCCAAGCTTACGAATTCGAACTCTCTACTGACGGCAGTTTTAAACCAGACACTTTAATCCGTCAGGGAGAAAGTCAAAATCCTATTTTCAATAGCCAAATTCCAGCGGGCCTTTATTTTTTTAGAGTACGGCCTCTCGACAAGGGGGGATTGGCTGGTGCTTGGTCTCCGGCAGTTAAAAAACTCGTTAAATCTCAAAGTCCCGAGCTTCGTTCGCCAAAACAAGACGAAACAATTGAAATCTCATCACTATCCATTCCGATTGTTGTGGAATGGAAGGGAGTCAAGGGCGCAGAAGACTACCAGGTTGAAGTTCAAAAGCCGGGGGAAAAGAATTTTGAAGTCAAAATCGTGAACTTAACCAGGTTTCAGTTACCACAAAACATTGAGGGTAACTGGAAAGTAAAAATTTCGGCGCGAGCCCTTGGCTCAGTTATTTCAGATTCCGCAATCTCTCAGTTTCAAATTCGAATTAAACCCTCAAGCAATCCTCGAATTTTGTTTCCCGTGGAGCGAGATATTTTAACAGCATTTGAGCCCCACAAACTGAGGTGGATTCGAACGGTCCCCGGTGAAGAATCACAAATACATATCTATCGCATTGAACCCTCGCCCGCCGGACGCATAACGCACCTTGAAGTTTCTGGTGAAACTGAAAGTTGGTTACCTCCTCTGCCTCCCGGCCGCTATCAAATTACGGTTAAAGATTATATTGACGAAAAACAGCTCTCCCAAGAAAGCGTAACTATTTTAGTCGAGCAAGATCCCATGGGTTTTCACTCGCAATACATTGGAACAACCTGGCGCTTTATTTCTGGTGGTCCCACATGGGGAACGAGGTCTCTTTCTAACGACCAAATGACAGGCTTTGAAAAAATTACAAATCAGGGACTTCTAGATCCCATCGGGGCCTTCTCAGTCGGCAGTCGAGTTCAAAGTCAAATCTGGAATCCTTGGGGTAGTGAAATTTTATTTAGGTACGATAGATTCAAATTTGATAACTCAAACTCTCTTTATGGTACGACCCATCAGCCTTTTGCAATTGTGCATCGACAGCTTGACCTGGGTCCCACCTACAAATGGGAACCCTGGGGTGGCACTCTACCCATTTTGCTCAAGGGTTTGCTCTCCTATCGGCGTCTAGAACAGGCCCGTCCAAAAAATTCTGTCGAACCTTACTCAATGGATATTATTGACTATGGTCTTGTGAGTTTAGTTGCAGGCGGAGAAATCAGATGGGGAGGCTGGAAAGCCAAGTATGATCTATCCTCGGCGCTTTATCTTTATTTTCCACTTTTTATGGATAAGGGTGACTACTTTGGTCGGGGCCGCCCTTATTATTTTTTTCCATACAACATAGATTTAGATCTTTTTGTGCGGAGAAAAATTGGAGACGTCCATCGCTTTCTTATCGGCGCCAACTTCAAAGCCGAAAGACTCTCCCACAGCGAGGGCGAAGCCCTCCACAATGGCCTCACAAGCCGAGGCCGCCGAACGGTTTTCACTCAGGTAAGCTTTGGACCACGCATCGCATGGGAGTGGGATCTTTAGCAGCCTACAAGTCCGCCTTGTGCATGATTAAAATTCAGGGCACCTGAGGCCATTTGCAGCAGCGGCTTGCGAAAGTTTTTTATCAAGACATATAAAAGCCACATTTCCAACTTCTCGATTTGCAAGTAGGGCACTTCCAAGCTGAAGGGCGTCACCAGGCCTAAGACCCATCTTTGCAACTTGGCTTTTTGCTTCTGCAGTTACCGAAACATCAGGCCAAAGAATTGCAAAATTTTGACTTAAGGTTTCAATTGCAAGCTGAACACTTGGCAAATTTTCGATCATAATTTCGCCTAAATTGACCCGCCTCTGAAGAGCTGACTCGAGCTCTATCCATGTAAAAAAAGATGTATATCCCGGAAGACCTTCATTTTTTTTTGCCCAGGAAATGAGCTTTTTTCCATCGGATTCTCCAAAAAGCATTGAAGCCAAAGCCGACGTATCCCAATAAAAATGGTGCTTATTCTTCATCTCGAATTTTCCGAATAAGTTCGTGCGAAGACAGAGACCCCTTCTTTAGGACAGATCGCTCAAAGTCCCAAACTACGGGTTCCTTAGGTAAGGGTGGAACCTTTTTTACAGAACTCAATCTGGCAATGGGTCTATTATGATCGGTCACAAGAATTTCTTCTCCCGCCTCAACCCTTTCCAGAGCCTTAGAAAGGCCAGCTTTAAGCTCAGAAATTTTCAGATTTTTCATGGACTAAATTATGACCTATATTGAGACCCTTTTCAAGACCTATTTCTCGTACTGTAAAAGCCATCCCCTAAGAGGGGCCAAAGCAAATTACTAAATGTCAGCTTCGGCCCCCGCATCGCCTGGGAATGGGATCTTTAGAGAAGTTGATGGGTCGAGCTTGGACAGTCGAGAAACCAACAGGTATTGAGCTTCTAGGGGAAGAACCCGAGCCAGTCCCCTAGAAGCTCAATACCTGTTGGTTTCTCGACAATACGTATTTTTTCGTTATTTCCATTTGGGTACGGGCTGGGGCCTACCCTCGCGAAGTTTGTTTTCAGTTTCCCAGCTATGGATCGCACTGATCCCTCGCGGCCCCCATTCGCCGGAAGATAACGACTTCAAATGCTGCGCCAATTCAATGCAGAGCTTGGCAAACTTAGGATCTAAATCCGATTTTGCACAAATTTCATTTTTTAAAAAAACAATAGCTCCTAGATATTGGGTACCACCCGTGTGCATGCCTCGGCCATTATCAAAAAGGTATTGTGAAACTTCGACTGGAGCTCTTTCAAAAAAAACAACCGCAGGACTTTTGTAGGAACCATTTCCTTCAGAACCTAAGATTTTTTTCGCAAACCAGTCGATATAACTCAAATCATAGAAAACACTTGCGTAAACATTTGCTCCAACAATTTCTTTTTCTTGAAGGCCCCTCTCATCTGCGACTTTCAAAAACTGATTGAGAAGCCTTACTCGGGCCAAGAATTCTTTGTCAGAGATTTCCTCATAGTCGAGAGGCTTGAATAGAATCACATCCCCACTTTTTACGGACGCAATTCCTTTAAGTTTTTGAATTTCGGCCTTGAGTTCTAGGGAGCTCAGTTTCGGGCGGCTCACGCAGCGAACAGAAAATCCGTCGCTGAAACGATCGGCGTAGCCCTCTTTTCCAAGTTCAACGACAAAGATCGTCCCCAATATTGGATAAATTTCCTCAGCGGCAATTAAATTACCGCCCTTTTCCACTGGCGATGACGTCCAAAACAAGCCCTCGTCCATACCCGGCATTTTTTTAAGCTCCAGATTTACGTCTTTATCTTTATTTCCAAGAGCAATTAAAAAATCTCCTTTGGTAGGAGCTTCAAGACCAAGACTTACACAAAGAGCTTCGGCTGCTTTAAAATAATCCGGGTATTTTTTCCCGTCGTACTCAACGGTTGGCTTGGAGTTCATCTTTTCATAAAAGGATTTAACTGCTTCGGGGCTATGAATATCGAGCCATGTGAGTTTGGTTAGGGGGTCATAGAACTCCAATTTCTTTACCAAAGGTTTTTCACTTTCAGCGCTAGGTTTTGAATCAATCACCACGGGCTCTTTGGGTTTTTCACCCCCTCCAACAAAAACCTCAGACCCTACAACAACACCTGGAACCAAATTATTTTCTGAGCCTAACACTCCGCCAGAAAATCTAACGGGATTCGGTTTGAAGAGTTTTTCTTCGCTAAAGTCAGGCTTAATATTTCCGGTACGGGCATTTGAAGATCCAAACCCTAAATCACTTCCGTTGAGTCCTGTAGATCCCGAGCCATCGCCTGTACTCATGGGACTTTGGCCCTCAAAACAATGGGCGTATTTTTCTCCAAACATTTCGGTCAAATAGGCCAAGCGTTTTTCAGCATCACTTAAATCAAGTGAATCTTTAAAAATCTCGTTTAAGATCCACTTATTAGAATCCACCACTCGGATATCACAACTCTGCCTGAATTCTTCAAACTCCGCTTCACTTGTGAATGTTTCACGAGCGGGCCCCAAATCGGTATGTTCAAGGGCAACAACCTGACCGTCTTTATTTCGAAATCCAGATTTTATATGACCACTTTCATAAATTATGAAAGGCGAATCTTTCAGAAAATCTTCTCCCGAAATCACAGAACGTCGTGAAACCATATATAAAGAAGTCGCCGAATAGCACTGAAACAATCCCGCGTTGA
This sequence comes from Bdellovibrionota bacterium, assembly GCA_964201665.1. Taxonomy (GTDB): domain Bacteria; phylum Bdellovibrionota; class UBA2428; order UBA2428; family UBA2428; genus CAXNEW01. The sequence continues at coordinate 4,064 of CAXNEW010000006.1, read as the reverse complement.
GATAATCAAAAATATTAACGGCATCGCGGTTATAAGAAAAATTCTCAAGACTTTTTCCCGAGGCACTCGCTAAAACCTCCTCCAAGCTTTTTTTAAACTGATCGGGGGATTCTGAACCCTTTGCCTTCAACTGAGACACGATCGTCTCCAAATTTGAGGTGCTTTGGGTATCTGCACCGGTAATTTCGGATCTTGTTTTTTGATGACGAGCAACAAAGAGTTCTGTAAGCCCACGATGGCTAATTTTTTTCCCTTCAGATAATTCCTGAACAATTACTTTCTCTTGTTCACCCAGGGACAAATCTGGCTTCAAATACTTGCCAATATTCAAATCTACAGAAACCCGATCTCGATCATCTTCAGCAGGAGTGACTGGAACTGGAGCTTGAGGGCGTTTGGAACATCCCACAACGGACAATGCCAATACAACACCCAACACATTGAAAGTTTTCGTATAATTTAAACTCATTTACTTTCTCCTTTGGAGCTTTTTAAAAACAAATAGAGTCCAGTACTTGGATATTTAATGCAAGAGGCGTACCGTCTCTATTTTTAAATTTTTACTCATTAATTCAACAACTTAAACCAGAGATCCTGTCTAAACTTTCTACACCTAGTAAACAATTTTTGTTTAATGCAGAGGAAACCCTGTTAGCTCGTTTTGTCGGGGAGTGAAAGGGCTTTGGTCCTCTAGGGGACTGGCTCGGGTTCTTCCTCAAGTGTAGTGATTCAAACAGATCTATACACTGGGCTCGATCTTTTGAGATCCCTTTTCGTTGCCCGACTGCCCATGCTCGACCTTAAAAAATTTATAACACCAAGTCTCAGGAAAATCAGTCCCTCAAAATCCTAAACCCTGCTGCCGTAAACTCCTCGGGAAGGGTTTCACTTAAGATTCTCTCAATTTTAATCGGTGGACTCAGCTGCGTACGGATAATCCGCTCAAAATCATCCATGCGCCAACTCGGGCCCTTTAAACAAATTTCAACTGTGCCATTTGGCAGGTTTCTTACAAAACCCGCTAAATGGCCGATGTTTTCGACGATTTCTTGAATGATTGCCCGACAGCCCACCCCCTGGACAGTTCCCTGAAGGATAAATCTTTTGGCGGTAAAGCTTGGCATGGGATAACGATCTTTGGAGTTTTGGCTTATACTGAGCTCATGCCCACAGCAAAGACCAAAAAAAATAAAACAACGAAGCCTGCAAAAAAAATGGCGAAGAAACCCTCCCCGAGCCTGACTCGAGTTCAGCCTGAAAAAATTTATCAAATTACAAAAAAAGCTGTTCCGGCCCCCTCGCTCTTTGAAAAGGACTCCGTTGCTTCAGACATTATGAGGCGAATTCGAGGGGCCCTCGCTCCAACTCAGTTCTCGCTGCGCGCACTCACTGAAGCTCATAAAAAACATAAGGAAGCCATTAAAAATGGAGGCGGCCACTACGCGATTAAAGTTGTAAGCGAGGTTTTCACAGGCTTAAGCCTCAAGCAAAGGCAACAGTGGATTTTTAACCTGGTTGGAGACCTCATGGGCAAAACCGTTCATGCCTTGCAAATGGATCTCAAGGAACCCAGCGAAGTTCCCCTAAAAGAAGATTTTTCTCTTCCCTTCAAAGCACCTAAGCCAAAAGAGAAGCAATCATCAAAGAAACAACGCTCATAACTTTAATTAGAATTGAAATCCCGGGCCCAGAGGTGTCCTTGAAAGGATCACCTACAGTATCGCCAACAACAGCTGCCTTGTGAGCATCAGAACCTTTTTTCTCACCTGGTAGGCCGCCTTTTTCAATAAATTTTTTGGCGTTATCCCAAGCTCCACCTGCATTCGCCATAAACAAACTCATAACAGCCCCAACAATCATGGCGCCAGCAAGTGCACCCGCAAGGGCCTCGGCACCCAACAGAAAGCCAATTAATGGGGGACAAACCACAGCCACAAGGCCCGGCAAAATCATTTCAGAAAGCGCAGCTTTAGTTGCGAGATCCACGCAGCGAGCGGCATCAGGCCTTACGCCCGGCCGACCTTCAAGCAAACCCGGAATTTCTTTAAACTGCCGACCAATTTCAACGACAATTTTTGAAGCCGCTTTACCCACTGCGGTCATGGTACTGGCGCCTACGATACAAGGTAAAATTCCACCCAAAATTAGGCCCACAAGAACTTTGCCATGTGTCAGATCAAGAGAAAGCGCTTCTTTCCCCAATTCAATTCGTTTAAAATCGATTTCCATTTTAAAGGCAGCAAAAAGAGCAATCACAGTAAGCACTGCTGATCCAATTGCAAATCCTTTTCCAATTGCAGCCGTAGTATTTCCAACAGCGTCTAACTCATCAGTTATTGAACGAACTTCTTTTCCAAGTTCACTCATCTCAGCAATACCGCCGGCATTATCAGCAATAGGGCCATAGGCATCAACCGTCATCACCATCGCAGCGACGGCAAGCATCGAAACGGCAGCTATTGCAATTCCATAGAGTCCTAAAGAATTAAAACTAAACATGGCTACCATCGCCACCACCAACAGTGGAGCAATCACGCTTTCAAGCCCAATGGCCAATCCACGAATCACATTTGTCCCCGCCCCAGTTTTAGAGGCGAGCGCAATTTTATGAACAGGCCCACTTGAGGTGTAATAATCCGTAATTAAACCAATGAGTCCGCCACCTAAGGCGCCTAGTGCCATCACAAAGGTCACAGTTGAGCTCAATCCCGCTTGCTGAATCAAAAAATAACTTAGAGCAAGAAACACAAAGGGAGGAGCGAGCAAAGCGTAACGAAGAGCTTTTGCAGGGGAGGCATTTTTAAAAAACCGAATGAGACCAATGGCACCTAAACTCACCAAAAGACCTAATGAGCCAATAAACAAAGGCAAAATTTTTGCATAGTCCCGCAAAGACTCTGAGCTCAAACCTGAAGTATTCGAGGCCATTTGCGCTAGCGACTCCACGGGCATTGTTACAGCAATTGCAATTGCAGCCACACTCGCCGCAACATAAGACTCAAAAATATCGGCCCCCATACCCGCAACATCTCCAACGTTATCGCCAACGTTATCGGCAATAACACCGGGATTGCGTGGATCGTCTTCAGGAATCCCTGCAATGACTTTCCCCGCCAAATCCGCTCCAACATCCGCAGCTTTGGTATAAATTCCGCCTCCAATACGAGCAAAAAGGGCAATCGATGAAGCCCCCACTCCGAAACCATGAATGATATGTGTAAACTGAGAATCTACTGAATAAGTCCAAAATAAATAACCCAAGCCTAAAATTCCAAGGCCGGCTACAGCGAGGCCCATGACGGCCCCACCATCAAAGGCAACCATAAGGGCTGAACCTCTTCCTTTTTGCCTTGCAGCCTCAGCGGTACGAATATTGGCCAAGGTTGCTGCCTGCATTCCTGAATACCCAGCGACTAACGATAAAACTGCACCCAATAAAAACGATGCCGCAGAACTCAATCCCAAAAAAGCATAAAGAAAAACAAAAACAACAGCGCTATAGACCCCCAATATCTGGAATTCTCGCTTCAAAAAGGCCATGGATCCCTCGCGAATGAAACCACCAATCTCAATCATTCGGGCATTTCCGGGCGGGAGGGCTTTGACTCTAACAAAAAGAATAACAGCAATAACGAGTGCCAATACTCCAGAAAGAGGGGCAACCCTTGTCCAAACAGAAAAATCCATTAACAAACCTCAATTCAAAAATGAAAAACTAAACAGATGAAGGTTGAATCACTACCAACTTGCTTTGGTAACTCCGGGGATACGACCCATTAAAGCTAAATCTCGAAACTGGTTTCGGCACAGACCAAATTTTCTATAAACACCTCGGCCTCGCCCCGTAACAACACACCTCGAACGAACGCGATTTGTTGCTCCGTTTCGAGAAAGTTTTTGAAGCAAATTTTGAGCGGCAGTTCTATCTTCGTCAGATGCCTTTGTATCAAGTGTTTTTGCCCTCAAAGCTTTACGAACTTCGTACTGCCGCGCGGCCATTCCTTTTCGTTTTTCGTTTCTAAGTTTTGTACTTAATGTCGCCATATTCTCCTAATTTCTTTCTC
>CAXNEW010000005.1:0-63038 GCA_964201665.1 Bdellovibrionota bacterium | reverse complement strand
CAAGATAGTCATCCGGATATTCCAAAATTCTTTGAATTCTGGAGTCGAGTGTACCCAAAAGAGGGGTGGTTTCTGTGGATTTTTTATCAGCGGCGTTAGTATCTTTGGTGTCGGTCGCAGGGGCTGCGACTCCTTCATCGTCGTCAAGTCCTAAAAATGAAGCGACAGCTCGGCCTTTTTGTTTTTCGCCTTTCTCAATAATTTCGGATTCAATTTTTGACTTAAGACTTAAAAGATCATTTTTGGAAAGGTAATGAAGTCCAAATTTTTCGACATAGTCTCTAACTTCTTTAAAGTTATATTCAATTTCACGGATCCTGTTTCCAGGAAGTTTTTTTAATTCCGCTGCTAACTCATCTACAAATTTTCGGTTTGCTTTAAAGTCAGGCGATTCAATAGCAATAAGAAGCAAGCCCGTACCGCCGACTTCTTTCATAACTTGATTTAAATTTTTAACCGAAGGTAGGTCCTCGGGGAGTAAGGCAGACAATGAGGGTTTTAGGTAAATTTTTGAAGCGTAGTAGCCGCCAACAATGGTGAACAAAAGGGCCACAGCAAAAACAAAAATCTGATGTCGCAGAAGCCACGAAAAATAGACTTGTCCTCTTTTTAAAGTAAAAGGAACAGGACCGTTCCTCCCCCCCTCGTTTCCCGCCATATCCTCTCCCCCTATCGGTCATTCCCAGACGATCTTGAATTCCCCGCGTCTGTCTTTTCGTTGGCTTTTTCGTTCGGCACTTCCCCTGTGCAGATTCCCCAAAAGAACGAATGTTTAGTTTAAACAAAATTTGCAACAAAAGGTCTTAAATAATCTGGCACTGATTCAAATGCGGTGGGCAGCTCGACTTAAAGGTTGGAATCTATTGAAAATCCTGAAAGTCCAGAAGGTGATTCTCGATTTGCCCGGGCAAGAAGTCGCCTGTCAAAACGCTCCAAAAGGTCTTGGCCCCATTCTGAAAGGTTATCCATGTCAAAAAGCATCAAAAGATCAAAGCACCCAAAAACAGGATCATAGGCAGGCCTACACAAAACATTGGCCCCAAACTGTAAATAGAATTCAATGAGTGCCGGAATCTGAGCTTTTCCGAGTGAGGGGTCTCCCGAAAACCGATGACTTTCTAATACATAGGCCTGCAGATTTTCTTTTAAAACTCCGCGGCTGGCTAGCAAATCAAAGGTAGCCTCAGCATCGTCATTGGACATCTTAGGCAGTGAGCCGCAGCCCAAAAGGTAACGGGCGTTTCGGGCAAACATATACCGGTGAAGTCCCCAAAAGAGCGCCATAAGCGTTGTTTGCCTACGAAACTCGGGTTCTATGCATCCTCGGCCAAGCTCTACGGCTTCGCTAAAATTAATAGGAATAGATTTAAGGTTAAATTCGGTTTCGGAATAAAAGCCCGATTCGGGTCGTGAAACTCCGGGTAACAACCTATAGGTGCCGACGACCTTTTTTTTGTCTTCGCTTAAAACCATAAGGTGGTCGCAAAAGGCGTCGTAGGGGTCAATGTCCATCCCAATTTCTCGATTTTCTGGAATGCCTTCACCCAGTTCGTCGTTAAAAACCCTAAAACGCAGGCGAAAAATTTCCTGCCTTTCATTTTCAGTTTGGGCGAGTTTGATCCAAAGTCGGCCGCAAGGGAAACCCTCATAAAGGGCTTCGAGTTGTTCGGTATAGGCTTTCCCCTCGGTCGTCATTTGAGTCGGTAAAGGGTATAGAGTCAGTACAAGGAGAAAAGCAACTTATGAATTTTAAGATCACTAAAACGATCCAAAAACAAAACCCAGCTCTTAAGGGCCTCATTTTTTGGAGTTTTTTAGTTCTAGCGTTTGTGGCGGCCAATTCAAGTTTTGCCTCAAATCCCAAAGAAGTTGAGTTTAAAGTTGAAAAAATCGGGGAAGTGACTCATTGGACTCCAAAATCAGTGAATGTAAAAAAAGGTGAAACCCTAAAAATTAAAGCTGTCTATGATCTCACCGGAGGCTTTGATTTTCATGGTTTTGCGATTCCAAAACTCAAAATTGCAAAAAAAGTTCTTCGCAACAAACCCGAAGTTTTTGAGGTCACCATTCCGGCTGAAGCCTCAGGCGAGCTGGACATCACCTGCCAGTTTCATGCCCCACACAAGGGCGCCAAGCTCCTTGTTCAGTAACTAGGAAAATTGAGGGTCATTCCGACCAGCGGGAGGAATCTTTAACGTTTCTAGGCAGCCAAGTGCGGGGGGATCCCTCATTTCATTCGGGATGACAGTAAATCCGGTTGGAATGGCTACCAGTCCGCAATTGGCCCTTTTCACGAATGCTAAATAAAAAGGCGGGGATTTGGGTCTCACCCCAAATCCCCGCCCCGCTCAAAAGCTACAACTCTAACTAGATTTCTAGAAGAGCCTTACCTCCGAACTGTGTGAGTGAGATTTATAACTACTGATCACAGCACCACCTCCTTCCGGGCCCATTGGACCCTCGCCACGGGAGACTTTGCGTCTCGCGTATAGCGTCTAATAGCTCTATTATATCGCCCTTTGTGGCAAAAAAACTTGAAACAAATGAAGTCATAATTTTTACGGACGGTGCCTGTTCAAAAAATCCAGGCCCTGGTGGTTGGGCCTATCTTATTTATTTTGTTGAGAAAGACCTTCTTTTTGAGGCTGGGGGACATGAACCCGCGTCAACAAATAATAAAATGGAAATAGAGGCCGCGATTCAGGCCCTCGACTTTTTGACCCAAAAAGAGGGGGCCTTTCGAGTTCGAATTCAGGCCGACTCGAAGTATCTGATTGATGGAATCACCCAATGGATCAAGGGATGGAAGGCCAAAAATTGGATCAAATCTGACGGAGCTGCAGTTCAAAATCAAGAACATTGGAAAAGGTTAGAAGAAAAAGTTTCAGCGATTTCTAAAAATAGCCAAATAGAATGGAGTTATGTGCCTGCTCATTCTGGCATTGGGTGTAACGAACGTGTAGACGAAGTGGCAGTCGCTTTTTCAAAAGGCAATCCCATCGCATTTTTTTCAGGCTCAGCACAAGCCGTTGGGCTAGACCCCGTGGGTGATTGCGCGCCCTCCGCGAAAGCCAAAAAAATAAGTCCTCAGTATTTAAGTTTTATTGAAGGCAAACTCGAGACCCACACCACATGGGCCGAATGCGAAAACAGAGTTCGAGGCAAAGCCAATGCAAAATTTAAAAAAGTTGTAACTGAGGCCGAACGCACAGCCGTACTTTCGAAATGGGGCCTAAACAAAATTTAATTTAAAAAATTAAATTTTGTTAAAGGGCTTTCTCAACTTCGGCGGTAGGTGAGATTCCCTTTTGCAGGGCAATGAGATCTGCCAATATCTGCACGGCTTCGCCCACAACCGGGGCATCTGCATCTTTAGTTCTTTCAGCAAAAGTTTTCTTTTCGGCTTCTTTTCGCTTCTTGTCTTTTTCAACGTCCTTCTTTAGGAGGTCGGCAACTTTAATTTTTCCTTCGTTCTTTTTGGCTTCTTCGATTTCGCTTAAAATTTCTTTGAATTTTTCATTTTTAGAAACACGAACCTGGGAGGCTGATTTTATTTTTGAAACCCAGTCATCGCGAACTTCTGTCCAAGCCATTGGGCCTTTGTCATAGTTGGCTTCAGTCCCCTTAAAGGAGGCAATTTTTTGAGTGGGCAGGCTGCCGTCAATTTTGTCTTCCCCGATTTCTTCAAAATTTAGAGGCGAAGGAATTATCACGTCACCCGCCACCCCCTGATGCTGGGTAGATTGTCCGCCTGGCAAAAAGAACATTCCATTGGTGACTTTCATGGCGCCTAATTCACCAGGAAGAGGCAGTACTGTTTGTACGGTTCCCTTACCGAAAGTGCGATCGGCACCCACAATGACTGCCCTTTTATAATCTCGTAGGGCGCCCGCTAAAATTTCTGATGCCGAGGCGCTGAGCCTGCTGGTTAAAACAACCAAGGGCCCCGAAAAGGCAACGGTCTCGTCTTTGTCTGCAAGAATATCTACTCGATTGCGCGCATCGCGAGTGGCAACAATGGGTCCTGTTCGAAGAAAAAGACCTGCCATTTTATAGCCGTCGTCTAAAAGACCTCCGCCGTTTCGGGATAAATTTAAGAGCACACCATCAGCTTTTTTTTCTTGGGCTTCGCTCAAGAGTTTTCGGATATCGGCAAGACTTGATCTTTTGTTTCTGTCTGAGTCTCCGTAAAATGAGGGTAACTCGATAACAGCGAGTTTGAAGGATTTGTCGCCGCGTTTGATTTCTTCAATTTGAAGTTTGGCGGCTTGTTCTTTGAGGTCGACTTTGTCTCGTACAATGGCAATCTCAACACGGTCAGTGGATTCTCCGGACTGCCTTAAAATATTCAGGCGCACTCGAGTTCCCTTTTTTCCACGGATCAGCTTAACGACTTCTTTGAGATCCATATCAATGACACTGACAAAATCTCCTTTGTCTTGGGCAACACTTACGATTTTATCTTTGGATTTGAGGGTCTTGGCTTTGTCTGCTGCTCCACCAGGAATGACTTCTTGAACAATTGTATATCCATCTTCAGAACTCAATGAGGCACCGATTCCTTCAAGTGAAAGCCCCATGCTGATTCTAAAATCCTCAAGCGCGTCCTTTGAAAAATAACTCGAATGGGGATCGAGTGCTGACGAAAATGAATCTGCAAAGGTATTGATTAAATCGCTATTCGTACGTTCGCGAACACGCTTTGTGACAAGTTCGTAACGATGGATGAGCTGCTTTTTAGCTTCAGGAAATTTCGTGTCAGTGGCTAAATAGTTGGCCATCTGAAAATGAATAAATGAAAGCAAGAGACCTTCTTTTTCGGCAATAGTTTTCGGATAGGCTCGCTTTTTGGGATCGGTGATGATTTCAGCTTTTTCGTCAATTTTGTATTTTGGGTTATTGAGACTGGCTTTTGTAAACTGCTCGGCTTCGACGGCTCTGGTGAGAAGAATTTTTTGAAGTCTGTCGAGAGCTCCGCAATTTCCTTGGGTCATTTCTTCAAAAAAGGCCATCAATTCTTTTTCGGCAATCGCAATGTCTGAGGCTAAAAGTTGAGTTTTAGAAGGATCCAATGTTTCTAAATACTGTTTAATGGCTTCTTTTTTTACAGCGTCATCAAGTTGTTTTTTAGTTACATGGGCCACCAAGTAAGCCCGCATAAGTTCGGGGAGGCGAATACATGTGAGGCCGCCGATGTCAGACCAGGCAAGGGACGGAAAAATAAATACAAAAAACAAAAGTTTTTTCGTAGTTTTAAGTGACAGAATATTTTTTAACATGAAATCTCCTCGAGTAAGATCCAAACGCGGCCCAGGGCAAAGATTGATTCTATATTCGCCTGATCGCAGACCCAAGCTTTGTTTTTAAAAAACAGATTTTTGGCGAAAATTTGCAAAATTATAAATGTGTTTCTAAGACAGTGTCGCAATGCTTCTAAATTTCTCTTCCTGGAATGTTAACGGAATAAGGGCTTGTTCAAAGAACGGCTTTGTGAGTTGGCTAAATTCGTCAAATTCAGATTTTATTGGCCTTCAAGAGGTTCGAGCCGAAGAAAACCAGATTCCACCCGAAGTTCTCGATTTTCCGGGATTTCACAAGAATTGGTTTCCGGCGCAAAAAAAGGGCTATAGCGGGGTGGGAATTCTTAGCAAAGAAAAACCATTGATGGTTCAAAGGGGTTTGGGTATCTCAGAATTCGATTTTGAGGGTAGGGTGTTGATTGCCCATTTTGAGAAGGTGATTTTTGTTTCCGCCTATTTTCCAAATTCTCAGGATAAAGGGGCCCGCCTCGGATTCAAATTGGAATTTTGCAAAGAGCTGGCAAGAAATCTCAATGATTTGTATTTAAAAACTAAAAAATGTGTAGTCCTGTGCGGAGACTACAATATCGCGCCCTTTCCAATAGATTTGGCCCGGCCCAATGAAAATCAAAAAACAGCAGGTTACCTTCCCGAAGAGCGGGCCTGGATGATTGAATTTTTAGATTCGGGATGGGTGGATACGTTTAGATACAAAAACCCTGAGAAAACTGACGCCTACTCATGGTGGAGTGCTCGCTTGAATGCTCGAAGCCGAAACTTGGGTTGGCGAATTGATTTTCATTCAGTCCCAGAGGCTTTTAAAGGGGCTATTGTGGAAGCCTCAATTGAGGACAAGGTCCTAGGGTCAGATCACTGTCCTGTTAACCTGACCCTAGAGTTTTGAATGATTCCTATCGCTTAGGATTTTCAACTTCCCCCGTTGGTAAGTTGATGACTCCAATACGTCGAAAATCGGATCTTTCGCCGGAAAAATCTGAGGAATCGAAAACAAAGGTATCACTAGGAAGTTTTTTTAAGGATTCCAGTAAATAAATTTCCAATGGATCGGAGATTCCTTCAAAGGGAGAATAGTCAAAAAATTCAACAAAGGGCTCAAATCTAAAGACTGATCCAGATTTATCTTCTCGAGTAAGTTTAACCAATCCAGGAGATCCGAAGGAAGAAAAACATCCGACTCCTCCAGCGAGATAGTTGAAGTCCAAATCTTGAACCTTTCTTTCAGTCGTCATATCCAACGTTGGAAAGTCGGGCAGTTTGCCAGATTTAAGAAACCTGTAAGCTGGGGATGATTTTTTATCCGAACCTGCAAGGTGGTCCAACTCAGGAATCGGATTTCTCTCAAAGAAAACTTGACTGCTTTTGAAGAAACTTAGCTTTTGGGTTTGCCTGTTGAAGCTTACGATTACCAAAAAGTTTTCAAATTGATTTGCATCCCCGATATTGGAACTTTTTACGCGGTTTCTGAGTAAACCTGCATAGGAGTAGACTCTGTTGTTTTTAAAATTAACCTCTAGGTTGGCGACAGGAAAATAGCCATGGTAGGGACTTATTCGTACAAAAACAGATTCATTAAGTTGGCGTTTGTTGGTAGCCAACGCGGCCTCCCTAACCAATTTTGCACGGTTTATGATTTGTGTTTCCCCGCTTTCTAACATCGAAAAAAATCCATCTTGATGCACCAAAAACCTGTCCAGAAAATCATGGAAAAGTAATTCTCCATAAAAGTTGTTTAGCCATGTCTTTAAGGGTTCAGAATCTTGAATTTTTTGCAAATCGCCAACTATGGATTTTACTAGGCCTTGTTTTAACAGACTCGCGACTTTTGGGTTCCCAAAGATATCAATTTTTCGATTTTTTTCGATAAAAATCAAAAAATCCTGACTGGAAGCCCCAAACAGTTCGGGAAGGGTTTCTAAAATGCCAATGAAAAAGTGATCTTTCTGCGAGAGCCTTTCAAAATTGGAATTCATAATTTTCGAAACAAACTTTTTTAAAGAAACTGACTGGGGCTTGATTTGGTTTTGTTTCCAAACAAGGGCCCTCAGTGCCTCGTGTACCAATAAAAAAGCCTGAGAGGAGGGAGGCATTTTTTGTAAAAGGTCCTTGTTGATCAATATTTCGCGAGTACTAGATAGGAAGACTGCGGCTTGAAGAATTTTTTCTTCGCCGTCATCCTTAAAATACAAACCCGATCGATCATACTCTTGACCGTCCCTCTCGTCGGGTACATTGGGTAAAACCTTAGATGTAAAATACCAACTAAATTCCCCCGATGAAAAAATATCATTGAGTGAATCGAAGAGTGTTGGCAGGTAGGCGGACAACTGCAAAATTTGCGATTTAACCATTCCGAAGGCGGGTAAATCTGGAACAAAAATAGGTTCCCTTTCTGCAAGATCTAGAAAAAGTACTTTCCCTTCTGGAGTAACAAAAGCATCTCCACCGCCCACGACGCTGGTGCTTCCGCCGCCTTTGGGGGCAAGCGGTGTGGGTGGAGTTGGGGTGGAGGAAGGAATCTGTCCCATGGCCTCCAATCCGGTAAAAAATAAGGTGCAAAGTAATAAAATATTGAATTTAAAGGCTTTTTTTGGCATTTCGATCTCCATTTGTGTATGTAAACTGACTCAATTAAAAATTGGAATCTCTATAAAAATGTAAATTACGCATAGCATTAAATGACCTTTTTTCAAAGGAAAAATATGTGAGTTGCTTGCGCAAACAAACAGTTTCAAGGGGCATTCCGTTTTTGTTTCTGCCCGTTCTTTAGTTAAAAAAAAGCCAAACATAAATCGGAATTTGAGTTTGTGTTACCAATGTGGTAACAAAACAAGGTTGTAAACACTCTCAATTCTAGTAATCAGTATTTGTTTGTGTATTTTTGAATAAATCAGGATAAAGAAAACGATGCTTCAGGAAGAACTTGCAAAAAGAATTCGATTAAATCCAGGTTATTCTTTGCGTGCATTTGCGCGGGATTTAGGGGTTACCCACGCCTATTTGAGTATGGTGCTCCGGGGTAAACGAAAATTAAGTCCTCAGAAACTTGTTTTTTTTTCTCAGAAGTTGAACTTAGAGCAAAAGTTTTTAGCGAGTTACTTGGGGAAAAATTCTCAAAAAAAGAAGGTTGTTCAGAGTTCGATTTCCTTGAATCAGTTTTCATCATATTTAAAGGTTTTGGGAGATTGGTATTACATTGCAGTTTTAGACCTCATAAATACCAAAGACTTTACCTATGACCCCGTTTGGATTTCTCGTCGGCTCGGCATAAATTCTAATTTGGTTGCACCGGCGGTACAGGTACTTAGGGAAATAGGTTTGATTGAAATTTCGAAAGGCAAATACAAAAAAGCTCAACCTCACCTTGAAATATCTACAAAACAGAGTCTCGATGCTGTGAGACTCTACCATGAAGAAATAATGAAAAAGGCGATTGAAGTCATGAAGGAGCATTCTCAGTCGGAGCTCGAAAAACGTAGTATTTCTACAGATACATTTTCCGTAAATCCCAGCAAAATTCCATTGATAAAACGAAGACTAGAAAAGTTTAGAAAAGAATGTATTCAAGAGTTAACGACTGGAGATTGCTCAGAGGTTATGGCTCTTGGCATCCAGTTCTTTCCCCTAACTAAGTTCCGTCAGCAGAGTTGATCTCCGCTTCTATTGGGCTACTTTATGGCCCCCAGGTGAACTGGAATTGGTTTTTTGGGAACTAGCGGTTTGGATTGTACCTTTTGTAGTTGATGCAGGGGCCGTAACGAGTTTTATTTGCACGTAGTGAAACCCTCTTTTCGAAAAGCCCTCTGGATTTCTCTTTTTTTCGTTGTTTTTAGCTTGCTTGTAACCCTGGCGACTTCTTGGAATTTAATTTTAGTTGATCGTTATGATCAATTGTCACGCATTGTAGATGGTTTTCGGTATAGGTCGGGCCAGCTTGATAGCCCCTGGCTCAATGGAGTTTTGGGAAGTTTAGGCTTTTTGTTTGTATGTGCGATTCTTTATCTTTTTTTGCATAATCTTTTACAAGAAATGAAAACCAACCAAGCACAGTCAGAATTTTTAGCGCGAGTGACTCACGAGCTTAAAACCCCACTTGCAACTATGGAATTAACGGCATCTCTTTTGAGAGACCAAGAAAAAGAATCCTCGCCTGAAAATCAGAAACTTTGGAACCTATTCGAGGCTGAACTCAAAAGACTCAAAAAAGATGTTTCAAGTCTTTTAATTGCGGCTCGAGGAGATGTTGGCAAATTGCAGCCTCAGAAAGATCTTTTCACATTGGAAGATTGGATTGCCAGTCAAATGCCTCGGTGGCGAGCTCTTCTGGGCCCTAAACAGATTCTGGAAAGAGTTGGCGAGCGTCTTTTTTTTAATGTCATGATTGATCAAAAGTTGTTGGGGCTGATTGTTGAAAATATCATTTCAAATGCAGGCAAATTTTCGCCAGAAGGTAGCCGAGTCCTATTAAGAACGGACTTGATTGCAGAAAAAACAAAGACCCTTTGGGTCTTGAAAATCGAGGACTCGGGGGTGGGTTTTCATCCTCGAGATCGAAAAAAAATCTTTGGCCGTTTTGTTAGACTGCCTCAAAAAAGTTCCCTTGCTGTGCCGGGTACCGGCTTGGGATTATTTCTAGCTAAGCAGGCTGCCAAATCCACGGGACTTAAGCTAACAGCGCAAAGCCCTGGTTTGGGTTTAGGTTCTGTTTTCTCAATTCAAGGAAAAATTGATCCCTCTCCTTTGTCTTTACTAAAAAATTCAGCCGCCTCATTTGAGTCGAATGCAAAAAATTAATTTTAAAAATGCACTTTTGGTGGAAGACGAACCCGCACTTGGTGAAGCTTTGGGCCAAGCTCTTTCAAAATTGGGGATTCCCTTTGTCTGGGTTCCAACCCTTAAGGATGCCAAAGAAGCGCTTTTGACTAAAAATGAAAAGGCTTTAGAGTTTGATATTGTCTTATTGGACCGGATGCTTCCAGACGGCGAAGGGCTCGATCTTTGTAATTTTTTAAGGCAAAAAAAATTTACAGGTGCAATCCTAATTTTAAGCGCTTTAGGCGAAACCCATCATCGAATAACCGGGTTAAATTTAGGCGCCGATGACTATTTGCCAAAGCCCTTTAGTTGGCAAGAATTCGAGGCCAAGCTTAGAGCGCTCAGCCGGCGCTTTTCGGGCTCGGCACCTCCTTTGCAAAACGAAAAAAATTCGAATCTCTCAACTGTTTGGACTCTGAAAACTGAAACTCAAGAAGTTTTGGGACCCGTGGGTTGGGCCCGACTCACTCCTATTGAGTTTAAATTTTTTCAAAAACTTTTGCAGAATTCTGGAAAAATTTTGACCCGCGAAGAGCTTTTGAAGGACGTGTGGGGTTACAGGTGGCTTCCCAAAACCCGCACTGTTGATTTTTTTCTTGGCAGGCTTCGAAAGCAGTTTGAACCCGATCCAGACCAACCCAAACATTTTCATACTGTACGTGGAGTCGGTGTCCGGTTTGACCCTTAGCCCCTATTGATCTTTAATTCCTTCGTTTTGCGCTATTAACTGCGGAGGGGCCATTGAATTCTACTGTAAACAAATTTCGATTATCGCCTAAGGCCTTGTTGATTGTACTCACGGGGTTAAATCTTCTTAATTATTTAGACCGATACGTTCTTTCTGCAATTTTAACTCCCCTCAAAGAAGACCTCCAACTGACAGATGGAGAATTGGGGCGAGTATCGACGGCCTTTATGCTTGGATATTTTTTAATTTCGCCACTTTTTGGTTATCTGGGGGACCGGATTTCTAGAAAATGGCTCATTGCTGGCGGAGTTTTTATTTGGAGTCTGGGAACTGTTTTGTCCGGATTTGCAACGGGCCTTGGCACGCTTTTGGTTTACCGGCTGCTTGTGGGGTTCGGAGAGGCCAGCTACGGGGCCATAAGTCCTGCGCTCATTTCTGATTCTTTCAGTCCGGCAAAAAGAAATAATGCGATGACCATTTTTTTTGTAGCGATTCCGGTCGGATCGGCTCTTGGTTATATTTTAGGTGGCCAAGTTGCGTCTGCTCACGGTTGGCGAGAAGCCTTCATTTGGGCTGGGGCACCGGGACTTGTGTTGGCCCTTTTGCTTTTACCTTTTCCAGAACCCAAGCGAGGCGAGAGTGATGGGCTTCATCAATCGGCTCATAGAATTCCAGCGTTCCGCGATGTTTTAAGTATTTTTAAAATTCGAGAATTTATTTATATTGTCGCAGGCTATTGCGCATATGCCTTTGCCTTGGGCGCCTATGCCTACTGGGGTCCAACTTTTCTTCATCGGATTCATGGAATGCCCAACGAAAAAGCAGCTACATTTTTTGGAGCAGTAACAGTCGTTGCGGGATTACTGGGTACCCTTATTGGGGGGTTTGCAGCGACGGCACTTCAGAAAAAATTTCGAGCTGGCTATGCCTTTGTTTTAGCCTTCGCTACCTTGGCCTCTGTGCCGCTTTCTGTTGTCGCTTTCACAAGTTCCGATTCAGCAATCGTGTCGGCTTGCTTAGCGATTGCCATTTTTTTAATTTTTTTACCAACGGGGCCTATCAACACCCTGATCATTGAAAGTGTTCCGATTAACCTCAGAGCGAGTGGAATGGCTCTTTCAATTTTTTGTATTCATATGTTTGGGGATATGTGGTCGCCGGAAATCGTGGGGCGGCTGGCAGATAAGTGGAATTCCCTGCAAAGCGCTTTGCTCATTTTGCCAACTTTTTTCGCCATTGCCGGATTCATATGGCTTGCCTACGCAATAAAAGTTCTGAAAAAGCCCGTCAAATTCCTGACTTAGAAGCAGGGTTAAAAGTTCCGATAAACCCCAGATGGGAAGGTTTGTCGTCAGGCTAACAAATAAAACTAAGTTAGTTTTGAATATGACATTTTCAGTTTCTTGTTTTTCGGCTCAAAGATTCGATTCTTGGGTGGGGTTTAGCCCCTCCACCTCGAGTTTGAGTCGAGGCTCAACGGGAGTGACTCATCCGATTGCTGAACAGTTACCCTCCTGGGCGAAGGCCAATGTTTTTGACTCTGATTTAATCACACAGAATCCTGCGCTGCTTTCGCTGCTCGGTACCGACACGCTAAGGACGCACCCTGTTGTTGTTCGTTCAACGAATGCTGGGGGCGTTTACTCGGCAACTGAAAGTCTTGCAGCTGTAGACCTTGATACCGACGCACTGGCGAATCGAATTTCGGCTGCTCAGGGGATTCCGCAGGTATCAAAACTTGAAGTTTCTTCGAGATGGCTTTCTGATGAAGCGGGATTTTCGTTTAATTTTAACCAACACGCCCAAGCAGAGCTTTTCACCAATGGCAGTATGGAAGTTATTCGTTATCGTGATTTTGCTGGGCTGCTAGCAGTCGGTGGAGTTTTGTTTGATCGCGATGAAATTGGCCACATGGAAATTGGCACGGGAATCAAAGCTATTTTTAGACAAGGAAATGAAGCTGCTTACACTTCTGAACAAGTTTTGGCCGCTACTCCCTTGGTGGGTGCTGGAGCTGCGTCCACAAAATGGGCCCTTGCTGGCGGACTCGACTATGGCTGGCTCTATGGAGCTCCTCGGGATTTAGTGGGGGATTGGGCTCTACAAATGGGTATCGGATGGCGTGATGTCGGTACCACTCAGTTTTTTTTGGGACAAAAAACGTCAAAAGGTCGACGCTTCCAAGCTCTACCCAACAACATTGCAGTGGGTTTTGGTGTCGGGACGCCAAAAATTTTCCGAGGAATTCGCAATGCACTCCGCGTAGAATATTTAGATTGGAATAGACAGGCTGGGGCTTCCGAAAAAATAGCCATTGGTTGGGAGTTTAGACTTCCGGTTTTGCTTTCTCTGAATGCAGGACTCAAGGGAGGACGAGGTTCGGGCGGTCTTTTGTTGCGCTACGAAGGAGTCGAAGTTGGAGTGGGTTCATATTCTGAACTCATTGGAGACAACTCTGTGGCAACCAGGTTTTGGGTTCTTGAAATGCGAGGGGTTTTATAAATGAAAAACGATTTGTATAAATTTTTCAAAATAAAATCCCTCCTGTCTTTGATTCTATTCTTCATTTTTCAGGATCTTTCGCAAGCCCAGCGAAGTCGCCCTTTTTATCAGGGCTCGGGCCCGCAAATGATGGGGGACGCCTATACGGCCTACAACAACAACTTTGATGCTGTTTATTACAATCCAGCCTCAGTTGCTAAAAAGGGTAAACCCCTAACAAAAATTTTTGATCTTGAACTCCAGGGTTCTCAAGCAATGTTTACAATTTTGCCTGCCCTGGGGCAGCTCCAGGGAATCACGACCATTGTGGCAAACAATCCCGGATCCGTTCACTCCCTTGGCGTTGGTTACTATCCCCAATTTATGGTGAAGAACTTTTCGGTAGGTGGAATTGTACGTTCCTACACTGAGGCCTTTGTGGATGCTGAGACTGGAGACCTAGATTTATTTGCCTATACGGATTTGGCTCTCAGTACACATATGGGAGCAGCGCTGTTTGGCGGAATTCTAAAAATCGGAGCCGGCGCCAAAGTTATTAACCGAGCCGAAATGGACCGAAGAATTCCCGCAGCAGAAGTTGCGGCCGGGGGGCTGTCTTTTGGATCAGAATGGAAAGAGGGTTTGGGTTACGGTTTTGATGCGGGTTTGTTAGTTCAGTTACCCTTTTCGGCCTTGCCGGCTTGGGGAGTTTCAGTTCAAGACATTGGCAACACAACTTTACTTGAAAGACGCGTTATTTTCACCGGAGCCTCTGGAACTCCGGGCAGTCCAAATCCGATTCGACAAAGAATCAATACGGGATTTTCGTTAAATCTAAAACATGCTCCAGGAATCAAAAGTGGTCTCTCCATTGACGTAAAAGATTTGGTCAGAATTTCTGAAAATTACCAAGAACGCATCAATGCCGGGTGGGAGCTTTCATTTAAAAGTTCAATTTTTTTTCGAGTTGGAGTTAACCAGGGTGCCTATTGGACCGCCGGTGTCGGACTCAATCTCGCAGGCGTGATTTTAGAAGGCGGATCCTACGGCGAAAATTTATTCTGGGGTACCGGTACTCGTCGCGACGACCGAAAATTTGTGGGGCGTTATGCGCTCACGTTCTAAACTTAGGCCTCTTGAATCCATCAAAAATATTTTTTTGTTTTTAGGTTTTTTCACAGTAGTCGGGTGTTCGAATGTTTTACGAGAAGTTGGAAACCGAAGCTCCGATGAATTTTTAATTTTTCAGACTAAACAATATCTAAGTGAACAAAACTGGGATTTGGCGGCAAGTACTATTGCGCCTGTAAAAATAACTCAACCCACCAATGAAGAAGTTTTTTATTTGTCAGCTTCTGCATATGCGGGGCGAGCAGGACTCAGAGTTCTTGATCTCTTGACTACGATTGCCAGTGACGGCGGAACAAAATCTCTTTTCACTATTTTTGCCGAACACTATCCCGGCGCTGACGAGGATACGATCGCTGATATTGAATCGGCTACGGCCGTGATCGAGGCTTTTTCGGCGACAGCTGCAGGGCGATCTTCAGAAATGAATCTATTTGCAGTTTTTGTCTTTTATTCACGAATTGGCGCTGCCCTTGCGACCTATGCCTTTAACTCTGAGG
Source organism: Bdellovibrionota bacterium (assembly GCA_964201665.1). GTDB lineage: Bacteria > Bdellovibrionota > UBA2428 > UBA2428 > UBA2428 > CAXNEW01. The sequence goes on along the minus strand of CAXNEW010000005.1, from coordinate 48,108 downwards.
GAGTCGTTCGTGAAAACTTTACTGCCTGCCACACGGTCGATGACTTTGAGGGCGTCATGACAGGGTTGCCTGATGATATGGTAGACAATATTTCTACAAGTATTCCAAGAGTTGTCGATGCATTGTCTGGAGTCACTGTTGAAGGGGGAGCTATCGATGCCATTAGAGATGTTTCTCTCCCAGATTCACTAACTACAACCCCGCTACCTTGTTCGTCTGACCCAACAAACGTAAATTGTTTACTAACTCGAAATCTTGTAAATTTGGGGCCACTTTCAGGAGGCATCGGGCTTGGAACCGGTGGGCAATTTGCGGGAGGGGGCATATGTCTGGTTCTGACCCCCTAAAAATTTTTGCTTTAATTTTTTTGGGTTTTGTTTCAGGTGCCCAAGCTCAAGAAAAAACAACGCGCGACGGCTATCGCGATTTTCGATGGTTGGGCCGAGGCAATGCCGGGATCGCAGCGGTCAATGACGGCCTATCGGGATTCTACAATCCCGCGGGAATTGGGCGAAATGAAATTTACATATTCAATTTTTTGGATTCCTCCTTTGGTGGAAACTCAAACATTGCTCAAGGTTATACAGCGTTCAACGCCTTTGTTGGTGGAGACGGGGCCCTCAGTGCCAAACTTGAGCCTTTGCTTGGGGTTCCGATGGGTTTGCAGGGAAATTTTTTCCCGCATGTGGCCGTACCTGGACTCGTCGTTGGATTTTTTGATTATGGGGAAACTCAGTTTCTATACTCAGATCCTGTTTATCCACGGCTCAATCTTTATGCTCGAAATGACTACGGCGGACTCGTTGGATTTGGTACTGGTATTGCTGATAGGTTTTATTGGGGATTGTCTTTGCGTTATACCCGAAGACTTTATGTTGATGAGGCAATTACGAGTGCCGCTTTGTTAAATTATTCTCCAACTTATTTGAGTTCAATTTTGCGAAGGGGAAATGCCTTCGGACTCAATGGCGGAATTCAATATCATCAACCGATGGGGTCCCAGCAGTGGTTTGGGTTGGGGCTCGCAGTTGAAGATTTTGGGGCAACAACTTTTACAAACTCCAGTCGTTTGCGAGTGCCCTCTCGGCAAGAACAGCAAATTAACGTCGGAGTCGCCTATGGTTTAAATTTGCCCCTGTCATCTTTAGGTTTCTATTTTGATGTCAGGCAAATGTATACCCAAAACATCGACATCACTAAACGCATTCACTTTGGGATGGATGTGGAACTTGTTTTGGTCGATCTTCGCGCAGGATTCAATGAAGGTTACTGGACGGCAGGCCTCACCTTAAAGGTACTTCCACTGATTGATATCGATTTAGTAACTTATGGCGAAGAAATTGGAGCCATGGCTGGGCAACAACAGAACCGATACTACTTAGTCGGCTTAAAACTTGGGATGGATCTCAAGGATAAAAAAGTCGCTCGAAGAAAACAACGATTCACTCTCGATAAATTTTAGCGAAGTGATTCGGAATAAAAGTTGATGGGGCCCCAAGGGCTCGATATAACTTAAGCACAATGGACAAGGCTTATGAGCCCACAATTCACGACTCTAAATGGCAAAAGCAGTGGCAAGAAAATTTTCTAGGTAAACCCGAAGAAGATCGTAAGCGACATCGAGCCCCCACCGGTAAGAACTGGTCCATAATGATGCCTCCTCCAAATGTCACAGGAGTCTTACACCAGGGGCATGCGTTGGGGATTTCGCTGCAAGATGTTTTGGCACGGTGGCGAAGAATGGCGGGCGACGAAGTTCTTTATCTACCCGGAACCGATCATGCTTCGATTGCAGTGCAGATGTCGGTGGCCCGGCATTTATTTGAAACCAAGAAAATAGATTATCGAAGCCTAGGTCGAGAAGGTTTTTTGAAAGAATGTTGGGATTGGATTGAGGCCTACAAGCCCAGAATTGTGAGTCAGATTCGACGGCTCGGAACAAGTTGCGACTGGAGTCGCGAGGCCTTTACGATGGACCCAAATTTAAATGGCGCCGTGACAGCCGCTTTTATTGAACTCCATAAACGAGGCCTTATTTACCGCGAAGAGCGACTGGTTCACTGGAGTCCAAAGGGCCAAACAGTCCTTTCAGATTTAGAAGTCACAAATGAGGAGCGCGAAGGACAGATTTGGCATATCCGCTATCCGATTGAAGGTGGTGGACCTTCAAGGTTTTTGGTTGTTGCGACCACCCGTCCTGAAACATTGTTAGGTGATGTTGCGGTGGCAGTTCATCCCGACGATCCTCGATTCAAAAGTTTGATCGGAAAATCTGTAAAACTTCCCTTTGTTGACCGCACAGTTCCTATCATTGGCGATACTTTTGTTGATCTGGAGTTTGGAACTGGAGCTGTAAAAATTACTCCTGCTCATGATCACAACGATTTTGAAGTTGGAGCTCGCCATAAACTTCCTCGCATAAATGTGTTTACAAAATCAGCAACAATTGTTGAGGGACTTCCCGGAACTGCTGCGCAGTTTTCGGGTCTTGATCGCTTTGAAGCTCGAAAACGCATTGTTTCAGAACTTGATCAGCTGGGTCTTCTTGAAAAAATTGAAAAACACACCTTAAGGCTTGGGCTTTCTGAAAGATGGGGCGATGTTGTAGAGCCCTTTTTGTCCACCCAGTGGTATTTAAAAATGACTCAAATGGGTGATCGCGCCCTTAAAGTTGTTCAAACAAATCAGGTTCAAATTATTCCCGAGGAATTTCGCAATCAGTATTTACGTTGGCTTGAGGGAATAAAAGATTGGTGTATTTCAAGACAGTTGTGGTGGGGACAGCAGATTCCTGCTTTTCATTGCGTGGGATGCGGCCAAATCGAAGTTAGCGAAAAAATTCCTACAAAAGCCTGCGCAAAATGTTCGCAGACAAAATGGGAACAAGATCCGGATGTTCTTGATACCTGGTTTTCTTCTGGGCTCTGGCCGTTTTCAACCTTGGGTTGGCCCGACAAAAATAATAACGACCTTAAAAAGTTTTATCCAAATGCAGTCTTAGAAACGGGTTTTGATATTATTTTTTTCTGGGTCGCTCGGATGATCATGTTTGGACAAGAATTTTTAGGTCAGGCTCCTTTTTCAAAAGTCTTACTTCACCCCATGGTCCGCGATGAAAAAGGGCAAAAAATGTCTAAGACAAAAGGGAATGTCAAAGACCCTCTAGAAATCGCCGAACGCATGGGGGCCGATACATTGCGCCTGACCCTAAATGCATTGTGTGTACAGGGGCGCGATTTAAAACTCTCTGACGAGCGGATTGAGGGCTACAAACACTTTATCAACAAAGTGTGGAATGCCACCCGATTTGTTTTGATGGAAACTTCTGTCAGCGAAGCTTCATGGAAAGCCCGCCCAAAAAATCTCACATCTTTGAGCGCCAACTTAAGCGCCAATTTGAGTGATCGCTGGATCCTGGCATGTCTCGACGCAACAGCACGGGAGGTTTCAAAAGCTTGGGATGAATTTAAAATGCAGGAGGCTGCTGAAAAAATTTATCATTTCTTTTGGAATGATTTTTGTGATTGGTATTTAGAATCAACTAAAACCCGGCGCAAAGAAGCGCAGCCTGTTTTACTGTATGTGCTTTCAGAGGCTCTAAAAATTCTACATCCCATTTGTCCACATGTTACGGAAGAATTGTATGCCCAGTTGCCGGGTGTCGCGCCTGGTGAGTTTTTATGTTGGCAAAAATTTCCCTCGGGAGAAGGTTTCCCGGATGTTGAGGCCCTTGCCGAGTTTCGTTTTTTGCAAGAGGTCATTGGGGCAATAAGAAATTTACGCTCTGAAAATAAAGTTTCTCCTGCAAAAAAAATTCGAGTTTATGCCAATGTTAGACCTGAGACTCAGAAAAGCCTTTCCATTTTGCGTGCAAATGGTGAGCTCATAGAAAATCTCGCAAAAACGACTGCTGTCGATTTTGTTGAACAGGAGCTCACTGAGCCCCATTCCAAGGCGGTGGTGGCCGCTCTTGAGGCCGGCAAAGCGGTAGAATTTTCGATTCCCATTAAGGATCTCGTTGACGTAGCCGAAGAAAAAACGCGCCTTGAAAAAGAAAAAATTCAACTTGAGAAACTTTTGAGTGCCCAACACGGAAAACTCCAGAATCCGCAATTTGTTGAAAGGGCCCCAAAAGAAGTTATCGACAAGGAGAGGTTGAAGTTATCTGAGATTGAGGACAAACTGAACAGAGTTCAAAAAACCTTAAGTGAACTCGGACAACTATGAATTATAATTTACTTGAAGTTCCCACAAAAAAAATTCAAGGGATTAAACCCCATCCCTTCATTTCTGCACTTCACTGCAATTCAAAAAATAATTTGTCATGCGGTTTGATGTGGGCAAATCCCTGCCTTTTTGAAGTGCGCCTGGCAGCTGACGGAAGTTTTTTGTCCTTTGAAGATTCGGGCCTCGAAGAGGCCCTTGAGGATAAGTCGCTCTGGGGTTTAGGCCACGGACTCAGGTCCACAACGAGTGGTGATACGGCCCTGGTCAGTTACCACAAGGGTTTTTTGCCTGAGTTTGTAACCTCAATTTTTGGGCAAAATCTTGTGACCAAAGCTGGCGATGCACTTCGTGAGTTTCTTCTTAAACAAGACGATGGAATGGGGGCTCTGCTTCGCCATTCGATTGTGCAAATTGTTAATCATGAATTTAAAGTTAGAAGATTTAAAGATCCCGGCATGGTTTGGGATGTTGCACATATTGGCGATTATATTTTTGGGCTTCAGGGCCAGGCACTTTGGCGTGAACCCTACTTGCATACCGAAAAACGAGAAACCCTTCGAAAAGACTTAGGACCTACTTTTTATTTACACAAAGATAAAAGCGAAGAAGGTTTTTTTTGGCTTTGCGGCGACAAAGGAAGACTTTTGCGCATGGCCCTAACTGATATTAAAGCTAAGCCCACCCCAATTCGCCTGGCAGATAGTTCGGGAATGGGATCCTCTGCGGCGGGGCTTGATGGGTGGCTTTATTTCACCAATAAAAATTGTAAACAGTTAGCTCGCGTCAGACGCAATCCCATCAGTCACGAGGAAGAATCACAGGTTTTAGTTGATTCGGATTTATCGATAAGAGCTGTGTGTCAAATCCCTGACGCTCCAAATAGGGGACGAATTGTTTTTTCAGTAGAACGCAAAGAAGGTGCTGAAATTAAGGGTTTTGAAATTTTAAACACCGAAGACAATCCTGAAGATAAGGAGGCGCTGCCGCCTTTGCCAAAAATTGAATCATTTGGATTAGTCGCGGGAATGAGTCACATGGGGTCACTTACACTTTGGCCCTTTGGTTTTGAAAATTTTGACAACGAAGCTAATCAAAACACCCAAAACAAGAACCAAACGAGCAAAACAAAAATTATTTTGTGGGGTGGCGAGGGTTCATGGTGGCAAAATCACCAAGAAAAACCAGGGTCTCCGCCACGGCTCGTTCAAATTGAGTTATAATTAAAACATGTCTGGTCAGGATGGTTCCAACTCGGCGAGTCGTACTTTTACGCTGTCAGGAATCAAAAGAGATCACAGTCGCTTTAAAGACATTGTTCGCGGAAAAATACGCCAAAATCTAAAAAAGTTTATTTCTCACGGCGAGCTCATTTCAAGAAAAGGAAATGATCGAGTTACTATCCCAGTTCCGCAGATAGATTTACCTCGGTTTATCTTTGGTGATTCCAACAAGGGTGGAGTGGGCCAAGGAGATGGCAAACCTGGAGATCCCGTGAATGGCCAACCCCAAGAGGGCGAAGGCGGCGAAAAAAAGGCAGGAAATTCTGAAGGTCAGCACGAGCTTGAAGTCGATTTTACAGTTGAAGAACTTGCTCAAATGTTGGGTGAAGAACTTCAGCTACCCCATATTGAACCCAAGGGCTCACACGAGGTCACTACAAAATCAACGCGCTATACGAGTATTCATACCGAAGGCCCTCAATCACTAAGGCATTTTAAAAGGACCTTCAAAGAAGCCCTTAAGCGCCAAATTGCTTCAGGCATTTACGATGCCAAAAATCCTATAATTGTTCCGGTAAAAAAAGATTTGAGATATCGAGGTTGGTCAGAAACCCCAAGACCTCAGACCAATGCTGTAATCATTTACATGATGGACGTTTCAGGAAGTATGGGAGACGAGCAAAAAGAAATTGTTCGCACCGAATCTTTTTGGATCGATACCTGGCTAAGAAGCCAATACCAGGGCATTCACCGCAGATTTATTATTCACGACGCCTCGGCGCGCGAAGTTGATGAAGATACTTTTTATAGAACTCGAGAATCGGGCGGAACTCTCATTAGTTCGGCCTACAGATTGTGTTTGGATATTATCCATAAAGATTACCCATCGGCTGATTGGAATATTTATCCCTTTCATTTCTCTGATGGCGATAACTGGTCAAGTGAAGACACTAAAATTTGTTTAGATATGGTTTCGGAAGATATGTTGCCGCTGGCAAATCAGTTTAGTTATGGTCAGGTTGAAAGCCGGTATGGATCGGGACAGTTTTTTAAAGATTTACTTGAGCGATTTAATGAGCAGCCTAAAGTGGTTGCGACCCGTATTTCTGATAAAGAAGGTATTTACGATTCGATTCGAACCTTTTTGGGTTCAGGTCGATAGTTCTCAAGGAGGCAAAAATGGTTGGCCGAAGGCGGATGCCCGAAGAATTGCAACAATGGCAAAAAATTGCTCGCCAAAAAGCAATAGATGCGGGTTTAGACTTTTTTGAAGTGATTTTTGAAGTCGTTGATTACAACGAGGTCAACGAGCTGGCCTCTCTTGGAGGCTTTCCCACTCGTTATCCACATTGGCGCTTTGGGATGGATTTTGACCGGCTCTCAAAAAGTTATACACACGGTCTGTCAAAAATTTATGAAATGGTGATTAACACCGACCCCTGCTACGCCTATTTACTCAGTTCAAATTCATTAATGGAACAAAAACTCGTCATGGCCCATGTTTATGGCCACAGCGATTTTTTCAAACATAATCGCACCTTTTCGCACACCAATCGCCGCATGCTTGATCAAATGGCCAATCACGCAGTTCGTATTCGTGAATATCAAGATCAAAAGGGTGTCGAGGTTGTTGAAGAATTTTTGGACCGGTGTCTTTCGATTGATAATTTAATCGACCTCAACAATTTGGGCGGGGTTCAAAGAATTCCGGGAATTCCTGATTCTGAAAAACAGCCACCTGAATCAACGGTTTTTAAGGCTACAAAAATACCAACTAAATCTTATATGGAATCTTTCGTTAATCCCGACAAGGTGATTAACCAACAGAGAAAAGATTTCGAAAATCTACAAGCAACGCCAAAAAAATTTCCCGAAAAACCCGAGCGCGATGTTCTTAATTTTCTAATTGAAAACGCTCCGCTCGAGCCATGGCAGAGAGATTGCCTCACAATTGTTCGCGACGAGGCTGCTTATTTTACTCCCCAAGGCCAAACGAAAATTATGAACGAAGGTTGGGCCAGTTACTGGCACGCCAAGCTTATGAGCGAGCATTTGCTTTCGGATTCTGAGATTGTTGATTTTGCCGATGTTCATAGTGGAACCCTAGCCACACCTAAGGGCGGCTTTAATCCCTATAAGGTGGGCTACGAACTTTTTCATGACATCGAAGACCGATGGAATAAGGGCCAATTTGGAAAAGATTGGGACAATTGCGACGACTATCTTGCAAAAAGTCAGTGGGATAAAAAATTGGGGCTTGGGCGAAAAAAAATATTTGAAGTGCGGTCGCTTTATAACGACGCCACTTTTATAGACGAGTTTTTTACAGAAGATTTTTGCCGCAAACAAAGATTCTTTGCCTTTGATTTTAACGAACGCACCGGCCAAAACGAAATCACAACCCGCGAGTTTCAGGCCATTAAATCGCAGCTCTTAAAAAAACTTGTGAATTTTGGTCAGCCTATTATTCAGGTTGTCGACTCAAACTTTCTTAATCGTGGCGAGCTTCTGCTGATTCATTCCCATGAGGGCCAAGATCTTCGGGGGGACTACGCCGATCTGACTCTAAGGAATCTTCAGGCTCTTTGGAGGCGGCCTGTGCACATACAAACGGTGCTTGAAACAAAGCCCACGCTGCTGAGTTTTGATGGGACACAGTTTTCTTCAAAAGAAGTTTCAGCATAAAGGGCGTTAGGTAAATGAAAACTATTTTTGAAAAAACTTTCGTGTACCCGATTCGAGTGCAGTTTGAAGACGTCGACTATTTCGGAGTCTTGCACCATCCGGTTTATTTAAAACTTTTAGAAAGAGCCAGGTCAGAATTATTCTTGAATATGGGAGTAAGCCTTCATGAATTTCACAAGGAAGGGCAGGGGATTTTAATCTCTGATGTTTTTCAAAAGTTTTTACGCCCGGCCTTTTTGGGCAAAGAAATTTTTGTACTCACGCGAGTCGGTGCCCTCAAGCAGGCGTCAATTCGATTCAATCAGTCGGTGGTTGATGTCCCGCCAACAGAAGAATTTCTAAAAATAAACCAAAGTCAGCCCTTAGAAGCTCTGCCGGGCACTTTGTATTGGTCCGAACTCCGAACAGTCTGTGTGGAACTCAAGAATTACAGTCTCATAAAGATCCCCCAAAGTATTAAAAATCTTTGGGGAATCCCCCAAAACGAAAAGGATTTACCCAAGGAGTTCACCGACATTCGCTTGCATCCGCATAGACGAACCCAAGGTGATTAGACGAACCTACAACCCCTTCAGTAAACCTCGAAAATTGATTTCGAATTGATGTTCCGCTGGCTAAAGAGATGATTTAGGCAAAAAGGCCGAGGGAATCTGCCCCGTGTGTTGTCGGAAAATCGCTATGAATTGGGAAACAGAGCTGTACCCAATGCTTAAAGCGGTATCGGTGACATTCGTTTTTCCGGCTGAAAGTTCTTTTTTGGCTTCTTGAATACGAAGTGCTGTTTGAATTTGTTTTGGAGTCATCCCAAATTCATTCAAAAAAAGTCGATTTAAATTTCGCACGCTCAAACCCGATGCCTTCGCAATATGAGCGGACGACAAAGTGGCAGTAAAATTTTCAGAAATTAAGTACAACGCTTTTTTCAATCTTTGATCGTTAGTCTTCGACACAAAAAAAGAAATTTCCTTTTCTGAGTTTTCATTTGAGGTCTCGATCATTTCTGAGAGGGTTTCGATGAGTGTCTGAATGAGAGCCGAGAGGGCCTTAGTTTTTGGATTAATGAGTAACTGGAATACAATTTCCTTGCAGAGTTGACTCGCAGACATCACTCGGGGTGTAGAAATGACTCCGCTGTGCTTTTTCCATAAAATTTGGCTAACTAAAAGAATGATTCTTTCTCCCTGAGAAACTGCATCTGAAAGAAATGAATGTTGAGTGTTCGGGGGTAGATAAACCATTTTTCCGGGCCCCGCTTTCATAATTTTTTTTTCATGATCCAGAACCTGAATTTCTCCCTGGATCGGAAAAAAAAATTCATGATCCTCATGGGAATGCAACCCAACCTCGCTGCCTCGAATTTTTTGGTAAATCACCGAAACTCCGGGATGAGTAACTACCGAATCTCTGTTGGAGGCCATACCGTTAAGCTAAATCCGAATAGGTCCTAAATAAAGACGCGATATTGTCTTTTGGCCAAAACCGGCAGGACTTTTGGCCGAAAACTGGAAGCCTTAAGACGGAGCCCAGAGTTAAATGTATTCAGTAAACAACAAAAACATTTAAACTTTGGAGGCCACAATGAACTTTTCAAAACTTCTAACCGCTCAATCTTTCCTTTTTTCACTCATCTCAGGCGGGTGCGCTCGAGCACAAATAACTCAAGATCCAGGGATTGAGAGCTTATCCGCCACCAAGAAGATTTTTCATTTTGAATCTGAAGCCAATGGGTTCAACACTAAAAATTTCTTTTACGACAATGGTGAGGAGGTCGTAGTTTTTGACACACAATTCACCCCTGAGCTTGCAAAAGAATCAATAGAATTCATTAGGACTCAAACTCAGAGCCCAATTACCCATGTTATTCTCACCCACCCCAACCCCGATAAATTCAATGGTGTCTCTGAATTTCAAGCACTCGGGGCGAAAGTCACAGCATCCGAGGCAACTTTAGAGAATCTGAAAGGGGTTCACGACTACAAGAAGTACTATTTTGTGAATATTGCAAAGATGTTTAGTGAAGAAACTTACCCCTTGCTCCCGCGTGTCGAAACGGTTTTCGAAAAGAAGACCGAGATTAGGCTTAGAAATGGCGAAAGAATTTATCTTTCAGTTCTCACTACTCCCGGTGTGAGTAGTACCCAGACAATCGCATATATACCTTCCCAAAATGCCCTTTTTGTTGGGGATATGGTTCATTACCAAACCCATGCTTGGCTTGAAGGGGGAATTGTCGATGGAAAACCCAATCCCACAATCCAAGGTTGGATTTCAGGCTTAAAAGAAATTCAATCAATCTTCAAAGTTCAGAATCCGACTGTATATGGTGGAAGAGGCCATGCTGTGAAACTCGAACTCGCGGTAAAATCACAAATTCAGTATTTGAAAAAAGCAGAGGGGTTGGTAACAGCCTATGTTAAGTCTCTGGGAAACAGAAAATCAGAGCTTCAAACCGACCAGGCCGGCCAACACTACTTGGCCCTCATGAAAATATTCGAGAAAGAATTTCCAGAATATACTCTTAGCTATTTGATTCAGTACGGAATCTACGGGCTTGTAAATTCCAAATTGAGTGATCAATGACTTGTTCCCGAGTTCTCCCAGTTTAGGACTTAGCCTTCAGTAAAAAGCGTAAGGGACCTTACGCTTTTTACTGACATCAGTTGCTTAAAAAAATGATTTTTAAATTCTCGTAGCAATTTTTGGACTTAGTAAAATGGCCTAGGGCGTCGGCAAATCGCTCAGAAACTTCTGCAACTTCACCGGGGGTTTGATTTGTGATCCAGTAAAAACTGGACCCCTCCTTAGGGGTCAATGCCGAGTCATTGAGTAATTTTAAAGGGTCCACTTCAGTAAAATCCCAACCGTGCCGTCGGTGAGTTAGAGCTCCAGAAATATAGGCGTCGGCAATATGGACTCCTAACGACGAAACACGAACCACATCGAATGTCTTTTCAGGTTGAAAAGCCTCGCCCTTTTTCGAACCGTTTATGACCCAATCAAAGACTCGAGACCAATTTTCCCAGTGATCAATGACTTGAGTTAGGGCTGGAAAAGTTGCGGAGTTTTCTTTTAAACCTTTAATGGCCGCGGAGGCATTTCCTAAATCGCCATTTTTCTCCGCTAGGAGTGTGGCACCGAACTCGCTGGTTGAAAAAACAAAAACTCCTTGAGTTGAAGGTGCTACCTTTTGCCAGAATTTTAAAATTTCACCCCGATTGAGAAGCCAGTTGCGGGTAAAATCTATAGTCCCAACTTGTTTTCCCTTTCGCCCGCCGCCCATAATCGCGACTTCTCCTAAAGAAGAAACAAACTCCTGATTACTGTTTAAAAAATTGACCACATCCATTCCCTCGCCAAGGACAACGGTGTCAATTTTTTTATTAGTTTTTTGAGCCTCGGCGAAAATTTTTGCTAACAATAAATGACTCGTTAAAATTTTGCTAGGGTCAATGGCCTCGTCAGATTTATGAAACGCACGGTGGGAGTGTTTGAATTGTGAGAGTGCAATTTCTCCCTGAAAATTAGGAAATTTATTAATTTGCTCAAAGGAATATTCGAAACCTTGGGCAACAGGAATACTTTCAATTCCTAGTGATTTCAGAAATTCTAAAACTGATTTTTGCTGAAGAAGGGTATCAAATCCCTCTACAATAATTCCTCCGGCTTGTAAGGCTTTTCTTGAATTTGGTTCGGCGACCAAATGAATCAATGCCAGCCAATCATCAGGAGAATTTTTGAAAACCAAAAGTAGCGGGCCCTCTTTTTGTGGTTTTAAAGGGTTTGCCAAAGGGTTTGAGCGAGCAGAGGACTTTCGCTCAACTTCATTTTTCAGCGAAAACTTAAAATTTGGGGTCGCAACAAAGGCGGAAAAAAAATTGGCCGGGTTTTTAGCCCGGGCCTCTGCCAGTTTTTCTAGTTGTTCTAAGTGTATTCTTAAAATTCCCAAACCGTCGATAAATTCAAGGTCCTTAACGAGTCCATCTCGTGAAACCAAATCGACAAAACCACCTGACATTGCGTCAGGTTCGACAGATTGGAAGGCCCAGGTGCCATCAGAATTTTTTAGGGGCCTTTGAGTCCCCGCCTTGAATGAAAGTTTCTGCAATTCAATGTCAGTTAAATTCGAAAGAACAACTGGAAGGTGGTCAGCCACATAAAAACCAGTTGCTTCGGCCGGATTCTTTAATGTTCCAGCTACCCATCGACTATTGTTTGTTAAACCCAACCCAAATTGTTGCCCGGCACTGGACCACCAAGCGAGTCCATATTCTTGGGCAGCTTTAAAATGACTGCTGAGTTGTTGGTCGCCTTCTAACACCTTCGCCAGTCTCGCCTTCAATTCACTCCCAATTATGGATTCAGGAAAATAACCACCAGGGAGTCCAGCCCCCTCTTGAACAGTATCCGTTGGAACATGAAAGGCTCTTTCAAAGAAACCGGCATCCACGCTTTGAAACAGCGCCTGCACAGATTCAGATCCGGCCTGAAAGTTAAAGGGCATTCCCCAGGGGCCGTTGGGGTTTCTTCGGTAAAGTCCCATCGCAAATAAATCTCCAAAGGTTTCTTTTGAAAGATTGGGGTCGGTGATTTTGAGTGCCTCGACCAAATCAATTGGGGCCGTGAGAAGAATCACATCGAGTTTTTCTTTGGATTTGTGAACTCTAGCAATAATTTCCTTAATTTTTTCAGCGGCGGTCCCCTTATTCCATCGAAGTTTTTTTAAATCTTTGAGGAGTTGGGGATCCAAAACATGCTTACCCTCGAGTTCAAAATTTCCAGCAAAAAAAGTAACGGGGTTATCCCTTAAATTGGTAGGGGTTCCTTCAAAAACCGGAACCGAGTAACCGGTTGTTGCAATTATTTCGCGCAAAATTGCCGCCTTTAAATAGACATTTCCTGTAGTGACAACAAAGGCCTCAATAGTTTTTCGCTTTTCAAAATCTGAAAGTAGATGAAAAATCGCACGGATATCATCATCCATCACGTCAGTAATAATGATTCGACGATTCGGGTAAGCCGCAAATAAATTCGAGTTACCGAAAAATATTAAACAGAAAAAAAAAGTGCCGAGCTTCAAGATTTTCATTTTATGAACCCGGCACTCTAACTTAAGTAACGCAGTGTGTCAATAAGTAAACCTTGGCAAAAATGCCTACTTATTTCAACGGTTTAGACCAAAAAAACGGCCAGTCTTAGGGCTGAAAACCAATGGCTTTAAGGTGATCTTCGATATTCATAAAGAAAATCCCTCTCATCGACGGATCAATCCTAAAGATCGTAATCCATGGATTCTTGGGATCGATAACTATCCGGGTGGGAAGTGGCAAAACTTGCATCCCAAATTGTCCGCGGAGAGCGGCCTGCCACGCGAGTGGGGTTTTGCCATAGCGTTCTTCATCTGTGCCATCCATTCGCCAGGCGATGTATTGGTCTAAAATTCCTGCAGATTCGGTGGTGGTGGGCTCATAATATTGGGCCTTAGCCGCCGTTAAAACTGTCTCAGCATTTTTGGGTGAGTCGACACCAGCCGCAATTTCAACAGACATCACTTGGTATTTGGAGCTTAGGCCGTGGAGTGCGGCTAGAACTCTGAGATCTTGATCAGGCGTAGCCTTTGCTCCATCCAAACCCGTGCTAGCTGAGTAAAGGGCATCCCCGCCCGTATCAACTGCATAAATAGCGTCCACTCCACCCGATTCAGCCAAGGCACTTTGAATTCGGCTCATAATAGTCTGGCGGCGCAAAATTGGGTCGCTAGTTTCGTCGGGGTCTAATACTAAAAATACTTTCTTTTCTTCAGCGGGAATGTTTTCAACAAAACGGCCCTCACCTGTGGAGTCCGATTTAATTCTTACAACGCCCGTGTCGCCATTCACAAATCCGCCATGATTTTGGACTGTACGTGCAGATCCAATGGCAGTTTTTCCCCCCTGTGATCCTGTGGTCGAGGTCCGAACTGAAACCACACAAGCGACGTCTTTTCCTTGCGCCTCAAAAAGTTTTCCAAGCATTGCGGCCTGAATCCCATCCGAACCACCGCCAATCCCAACAACTGCAATCCGTTTACCAGGCAAATTTCTTAAATCAGCCAATTTTGGAAAAATCGCGGCATCAATGGCGGTCTTTTCGACTAACTCGGCAGAAGACCCAAGGCCAACGGCCTTGAGTTTAATATTCTTAGTGCGAAGTTGTGAAAAATCCTTCCCAGCCGCCGCAGCTATCGACTCAATATTAACCGTAAACACTCCACTGCCCGAGCGCTTTTTCAAGTAGACGCGGGATTCTTGAAAAATTCTTGCAAGTGTAATGAGGCCGAGTTCAAGGGCTTCCTTGTCGGAGTTAGCAATATTCGCTTGTTTGAAAGCACCACGAAGATTGGCGATCAGTGCCGGAGCATAATAAACAAGCACAGAAAATCCATCGTCAATTCCATAGGCAGAAAGCTCTTTCTCGATAATGGCTCGAGCATTCACAGGCAACGATGCAAAAACTTCTTTGACTAACTTAACTTCGGTTGGACCCGTGGCCCTAAACAAAAGACTTAATCGGGTAGAAATGAGCCAATCATTTGCCGTGGTATCAATCTCTAATTTTTGAGCCCTGGCTTTCATGAACGAGGTATAAACTTCTGCCGGCGCAACCCCTTGTCTTAGTAAATTTAGTTTTTCCAAGGCCGATTCTACTCCGGCATAGGTAACTTCGGTCATCACTACAGACCCGTCAGGGTTTACGTGTCCAGCGGCTCCGGCTAGATCAAAAACTGCATGTAGTAGGTGAAAGTAAAAATCGGTCTCATTCAATTTGGCCAGGGGAGGCAGACTTCCAGCAACATTTTCCCCTTGAATAAACTGCGGCAGGCTAAAACGGGATTCCAACCCAGCAAGAATTTTTTTCTGCGAATCGGCAGGTAACTTTAAAAAAGCCGTCGAAATACTTGGGTCATTGACCAAGGCTTTCCATAAAATGACATCATGATCTGGATCTTCAATGTTAAATTTTTGTTTCAAATCAGCGACAACGGATTTCACTTTACCTAAGTCATTGATAACCATGTAGGTGATCATGGCATTCAGATCTCCGGGGCCACTCAAATTCTTTTGAGCCAATTCTCGCATGGCTGAGAAGCTTTTTTGAGTTAGCCGAATTTCAGGTTTCTGAATTTTCGAAATCTGATTGTAGTTGCCTTCGAGTGTCCACTTCATTGCGAGAATTCCAACCATCGTCCGATCGAATTCAGTATGGACAGTCCCGAAAAGTTGTTTCGAGGGTGACTGGGCAGAATTTATTGTAGCCAGGCCTGCTGTCTCGGGTGTTGCATTCACACTACCGGTTAATTTCAGAAGATCGGGGTACAATATAACCAGTCTTCGAATCATTTCTGAATCACTAACTGTTCCGCTACCGAAATCAGCCAGAAGCTCATTCATTGAGGCTCCAATTGCAATTTTCAAATCCCAAAAACATTCTGGTGTGCTCGCGCGGGTCCCACTGCAAAAGATAACTGACAAAATTAAAGTTAGATTTTTAAAATTTATTGGAAACATTATTTCGTACCTAGTGTAATTGTTGCGCTATTAAGTCCAGCTGGTTTAAAATTCAATGGCGTTTCTAAAAGGCCTGCGGTCCCATTCTTTTTAATAAAATCGGCGATACCGGGCATCTCCAAGGTGTATTCGCCATTTTTTTGTAACAAATCGTTGCTAACATTCGGACGGGCGAGATTTACTATTTTTAGAAGTATTTTTATCGAAACATCGAGAGCATTGGCAATCGAAACGTCAGTGGCTGATTCTTCAGCAGTTTTTACCCAGACGCCTAGACTCGTTTGAATATTCTCTGATACCTGGGGAAGGTATCCAAAAGTAAAAGCCCACCCGTCATCGACTCCATTCAAATTGAGCTCTTCGATCAATTTAGCGCGGTCCTTGGAATCAAGATTTAAAAACAAATTTTTTAAAATTTGAATTCGTCGATTACGTCCGATTTCGGGAAATTGATTAAGCCTAAAGAGACGAGCAAGTTTTATAATTGCTAAATCCTCACTTGTTTGGCCGACAATGCCAAGTTCCTGCCCTGCCTTTTGCAGCAAACTTCGATAGTATTTAGTTATTTCAGTTGATGATTTTCCAATTTGACCCAAACGATAGGCTTCTAAAAGCTGAAAATAGTTGTTAATTACAGGCTTAATCCAAAAAGATCCGCTGGGATGTTCTGAGCCCTTGACTCCTCCAACATCAAAAATTTCTTTGACCAACCAAAACAGAAAAGTCTCATGATCGAGATTCTGCAAGGGCGCTAGGTGGGCGGCAGGGGCCTCGAACTGAAAAACTCTTCCAGGGTTGAGTGCACCGATCTGACTTTTTTTCATCCAGGCATCGGGTTCTGGAAAAACTGTATTTAAATCTCCCATTTCCATTCTAAATCGGTCCATCATTAGTTTGGTGGCTAGGTCGTGGTCTGCGCTCAGAACTAGATTCGGGTCCTCTCCGCCTTCCGAAATTCGAATCCTCAATTCTCTAAGTACAGTTTCGAATTTTCCTTGGTCATGAAAAATGAGACGAACAATTAGGGCATGAAGCCTTTCGAGTTTCACTTTTTCAAATTCATTCCCATCAAAAATAATTTGTGAATCACCCGTGAGAAACTCAAAAACGAGTTGCCGAATTTTTAATATTTCGGCTTCAGTCGGATTGAGTGGGGCAATTGGGGTTTTGAATTCCTGGGGATTCATACCCCGTAGAATTTTCTGGAGAAGTAAAATACTAGTGAAAGTTCGGTCGGCCTCGCGGTGTCCCTCTCGCCTTAAAAACCACGAAATGGAGTTTTTGTTGACAGTATCTGAACCACTGAGAGGCTCTGAAAAAAGCACTGTCGACCTCGGAAAGTAGGCCATCAAGGCAGCAAAAAGTCCTGTTTGGATATCATCGGGTGGATACCTAAGAAAGTTGCGGGCAAATTCTATTTGGGTAGCCTGTAGAGTTCTCGTTAAAAGGTTTGCGCACGACGAATCCAAGCTGAGTGTTTGGGGACCCAAAAGTGGCTCTCCTGCGGAGGCTCCAAACGAAAACAAAAGTAGGAATTTGAGAGTAATGAATTTTCGAGCTTTAAAAATATTTGGCACTTTGTTTTCCTTTGATTTTAAAAATTTTTAAAATTTAATTTCCTAATGTTTTTTGCAGATGAATCTGGCAGGTTCGAACTTGTTCGCCGGATCTGATTTGGGTGTGTAATTAAAAAGCTTGAGTCCAACCATTTAGGGGCGAGAGCGTACAGCGTTTAGAGTCTAGTGTCAACGCAATGAGTCAAAAAAAACTTAGGCTAAGTGTTTGAATTGATTCGAAGGTTTTAAATTTTTTTAGCGCAAAAGCTTTGTGGGGTCGTCTGACAAGGTATCAAGAAAGAATCGGATGTCTTTTTTGTGATCTGTCGAAAGCTCGCCATATTGAAGTCCGTAGCCTCGGGCGGTTTGCCTTGCGACAACTACCGGAATTTTTACTTGAGTAGGTAGGGTAGCAACAAGTTCACCCTCGAGGCTGGGGGTTTTTTTGGGATCATCCCATTCAACCAAAAGACCAGAACGTGAAATATCTACAAGATTGCCCGAGTGTTCAGCCGAAGATATTCCAATGGGCAGATCAACGCGAAAACGGGGACTGGTTTCCCACCATCGCATGCGAGGGTAAAGGTAGGGTTTACGAAATTCAGTTAGGTAAAGACCAAGTCCAAACGAAAGCGTGGCCAGAAGCATGAGTATGAGAGGAAAATTGCCCATCAGTTCAAACTGATTGCTTGCAATCATTACGATGTCATAAACAACGATGACACCCAAACAAGCAAGGCTCAGGGTCCAAGTCCATTTGCGTACAACAAGGAGCAAAATTCCACTAGAAAAAATCATTGCCAATAGAAACCATGTAGTTGGTGAAACAAACTTAACCCAATGGGCCCAAGCCGAAGGCATGTACCAATCTTGAACATTGAGCGAGGCCAAAGACCACAGCAAATTTCCAAACGGAGTGAGCATCAGCACAATAGAGGCAAAGTAAATCCATTTAGGTTTTTGGCGATATCCATGATGTCCGGGTGAGGTCTGTGTTGCTGAGCTCATATCCCTTTATTTTTCAGTAGTTTCCAAAATTTGGGAAGGACAATATTAAGGGGAAGGGCGCCAGATAACGCGACGCGGTAGTTCTCCGGTTTCAAGGTTCCAATCAAAAAAACTAAACCTGCCATCCCGAAACTCAAAAGAGCTACCGCAATTTAGTAGAAAATGGTTTCTCTCTGTGTATTGGTCCGAAATGTGGTTGTGCCCCAGAAAAACTCCTCTAAAGCCAGCGCTCCACTTTTCACGACTAAATTCCCTAAAGAGTTCTTTGTTGCCAGCAATAAACTGAGAGTTGGACTCCCAATTTTGGCTTTTTTTGCGACTTTTTTGGCTTAAGTTTTGCCCAAAAGGCAAAAAATATTTCAAAACGAGCCATTGGGGCAGACAGCTCAGTGCCGCTCGCAACAAAGGTTTTCGAGTTATAGCCCGCCACCGTTGGTATTTGCGATCCTTTAAATCCACTAAATCGCCATGAGCCAAAAAGCACCTACCAAAACCGACAATCTCAATATTCATAAAATCATCGCGAATAAAAATTCCCTTTGGCAATTTGTTTTCAAGTCCCTCAATAAAAAAATCGTGATTGCCTTGTATCCAAAGAATGCGCACTCCTGAATTTAAAAGGCGAGTGAGCTCAATAAAAAATTCTGAATAAATTTTGAGCCAAAAGTCGAAGGGCCCCACCATAAAGTCAAAGATATCCCCAAGTAACCAAAGCTCATGATCAGCGCCTGCCTTTTTGTGGTTTTGAAACTCTTTCTTTAAGAAATCAATAAAATTTCGATAAAGTGGACTGTCCGACTTTGTGATGTGCAAATCCGAAACAACTAAAATTCGTTTGGCATCGGTTGGAGTTTCTAAACTTCGTGTTGGCATTTTTTAAACGGGTAGCTGATGCCCATTCCCCTGAGCCATCCAGAGTTGAGAAAAGGATCCCGCCGGATTTTTTAGGAGTTCCTCGGGTGAACCGGTTTCAACAATTTGACCGCCGTCAAAAACGGCGACCCGATCAACCTGTTTAACTGTTGTGAGTTTGTGAGCGATAATCAAAGCCGTCCTGTTTTTTAGCAATGAGTCTAAACTTTGTTTTATAAGGGCTTCGCTATGGGCATCAAGATTTGAAGTGGCTTCGTCCAACACAATCACCGGAGAATTTTTGAAAAAAGCACGTGCAAGAGATAGCCGTTGTTTTTCGCCCCCCGAAAGCAGGTTCGCATTTTCGCCTAAGGGCTGATCAAGACCCTTAGGAAAGGCCTTTACAAAATTTGCGGCGTGGGCTTTTTCAAGCGCATCCCAAATTTCTTGGTCGTTTTGAGGCTCTTTAACAAATTCAAAATTAGCTCTCACATTTTGGCTCAGCAAAAAACTTTCTTGCGGCACATAAGTGAAAAAATTTCGATATTCACCCAAACGCATATGACGAATATCTTTTTTGTTTAAAAGGAGAGATCCCGCAGTGGGATCCATCAACCTTAAAACAAGTCGCACAAAGGTACTTTTCCCAGCTCCACTTCGTCCCACAAGGGCCCATTTCTGTCCCGGGCGAATTTGTAGGGAAACATTGTTTAAGGCCCAGTGGGGCGCACGCGGATTGGAATCAGCGGCAAAACGAGGATACTGAAAAGATACATTTTTAAATTCAATTTCGACAGATTTTTCGGGCGCCGGCGACGGAGCGGGTTTGGCGTTTTTTGAAAATTCTTCTTGCTGAGCCGCGCTCACGGCATCCAAATTTTCATCAAGGGTAGATCTGAGTCGTTCAGCAGCCGCCGAGGCCTGTTGAAATTTTACGTTCACATCATTGAGCAATCGTAGGGGCTGCTGAATTCTTCCGGCCGTAACAATAAAAGCGGTAAGTTCACCGGCAGTCATCATGTCTTTGGAAACCAAAAATCCGGCGTAACCAATGAGTCCGGCACCAAAAAAACTAGCGACCCATTTTGAAAGCGGACTGTTTAATTCTTCCGACCGAATAAGTCGTAAAAAAACCTGATAAACTTCCTGAGTTTTTTCTGAAAAACGCTGAGCCAGCAAAAGGGGGCGGCCCAGTGTTTGTGCCGTTTCAAGTCCCTGAACGGACTCGATAGTTAGTGCCATTACAGCTTCTTGGCGGGTTTGGATTTTGGCCTGGTTTCGGCGGGCGCTTTTTCCGAGAAAAAATCCAACCGAAAGTAAGAGTGGCACAGCCAAAAGGCAAACTAAAGTGAGCTGAACGTTGAGATAAAACAAATAACCAAACAGGCCCAAAAGTATCAGAGGTTCACGCAAAAGATTCGTGCTGTACACCAGGGCGAGCGAGACAGAGGCGATGTCTAAACTGATATTAGTTACAGCTTTGCCTGACGTGTATTTGTACGAAATAGCCCGCGAAAAAATCAGGTATTTATTAAAGACCCGATTGCGCAGATCTCTAACAAGTCTCTCGGCGCCCAGACGCAGCGAATATTTGTGAAAGAAATCAAAAAGACCCTCTAAGAAAACCCAAAGGATTAAAAGTCCGCAAAGATCGAGTGTTAAATTAAAGTTTTTGGGAATAATGGCCCGATCCATGAGGTTTTTTACAAGAACCGACGTTTGAATCTGAACCAGAGCGACACCCAAGGCGAAAAAGAATGAAACAAAAATCCACTTTTTTTGTTCCCAAAGCAGAGGAAATAAATGCCTACGAATCGGAGTGTTCATACTAAAAGAAACACTATCATTTGGAATCAGCTCAAGCTATCTTTGGGGTTTGTGATTAATCTCCCTCTCAAAAATCGGGACAGTATATGGGTTACCCGAACCGATGCCATAGGGGATTTAGTTTTATCCTTGCCGGCTCTGGGTTTTCTAAAAGCTGGGCTGGGGCCTGAATCTGAGATAAATTTACTGGTTGATCGTTCAAATAGAGATTTAGCCGAATGGGCCCAGTTCAATAAACTTTGCACTCATTTTTACACCATTGACTCAAAAGGCGTTATTGAATCGGAGTCGAAAGAAGCCCTGAAGCCAGCGTCGGCAGCTATATCGCTTGTAGTCGATAAAAGACTCGGAAAATTTTTTAAAAACATTTCTGCTGAATTTACTCTTGGTCCGCGGACAAAGATTTCAAGTCTTTGGATTTTTAGTGAGTCCATTTCTCAAAATAGAAGTCGCGTTGAAAAATCTGAAATGGAATACAATCTCGATCTTGTTCGTGCTTTCTTGCAGTCCAAAAAAATTCCTGTTCCTACTTTTACCGGACTACCGAGTCTTCAGATTCCCGAAAATTGGCAATTTCCCAGGCCTCACCCCCACTACTGGGTTTTGGTTGTTTCCAATCGGGGTTCGGCAAAAAATCTTCCTATAGAGTTTTATGTAAAAAAGGCCCACGAAATTTTAAAACTCGACTCGGAAACTCACGTTGAATTTTTAGTCAAAGGTTGGGACGCCAAGCAAAGACTCGAATTTTTGCGCCAAGACCGCATTTCAAAAGAAAAACGAGTTTCAATTATAGAGGGTTTTGAAGATTTAAAAACTCTCGTGGGCTATCTGTCCAAAGCCCGAGGAGTTGTGTCGTCAAGCACCGGCCCACTTCATTTGGCCCATGCCCTAGGAGTGCACTCCATCGGGTACTATCCAAAGAAAAAAGTCGAAAGCTTCAAACGCTGGCGCCCCGCCGGCTACTGGCATCGCGCGCCCTTAGAATTTTTTGAAATAGATAATGAAACGCCCTAGAATCGTTTTAACGAACTGTAGTTTTTGAACTCACCAGGACGATAGTCAAAAGCTGACTCTAGAATTTCAGAAGTAGCGAGTCTCAAAAATTTTAAATTTTTAGGAGGATTGCTGAGTTCGTGAAGGGGTTTTTGGGACAAAAAAGCTGATTGGATTCGATCCTTCATAACTGATGGATGTTTACCCTTAAACTTCCTAATCCCAAATTGATCAGAAAAAATTGAATTAGGGTTTCGGTCAAAAGGGCTTTTGCCTTCGTGCCAAAGCCTATCAAAATCAGAAGCCTTTGCGGCCATGGCTTGGGGGGTTCTTACCCAGCCATAGTGAAATACCTGGCCACGCGAAAGAGCCGCGCGAGGCTTTGTCCATTTTTGCGAGTGAGGATTCCAGGTTCGAAATCCTTGAGCATCGCCATAACTTTTTAGATTGCGACTTTTTTTTATCGCGCGAATCTCACGTCGATACCATTTTGCTGAACGCACTTCAGTTTCATAGGAGCCATAAAAATGAACCCAACTAAAAGCTAGAGCATCAAGGTCTTGCTCGGCCTCGAAGCGGTCCAGGTCTTGAAGAATTTGCTGAGTATTGGAGTCTGAGAAAACTTCATCGCCCTGAATATATAAACAAATATCATTTTGGCATTTTTCAAGTGCAATATTGGTTTGGCGAGAAAGTTCCAACCCCCCTTTTAGATTTTGAGGGTCCCACGGAGAATTCAGAATTTTAAGAGGGCAGGAAAGTCGCGACTTAAGATGCTCAAGACTTTGCAATGTGGAATCCGACGAATCACCATGCGCGACAACAATTTCATCAACCAGTGGCGCTAAACTCTGAAGGGATTCAAGATAAGGATAACCCAAAGTATCGCCGTTACGAATTATTGAGAATCCACTGCGCACTAGGCCCCCAGTGTTGTTGAATTGAAATTATTTGGCAATAGGCAATGAGATTTTGCGGGACCTTAAAGCGGCTTGAAAAAAGGCGTCCGTCAAAAAGGTCGACTATTTAGTTTTTAGAGATCGAATACGTTTCCAAAGAAGAGCTTTGGGTGTGTCAACTATTTTGAGTGCCGCCATACATTCATCAAGCCGACCTTCGCGTTCACTGAGTTTAATGATGGCTTTGGTCAAATCACGAATGACGCTTGCGCCGTAGGCGCCCGTGGCTTTGTCGAGAGCCCGATGAAAAACTTTTTTTGGTAAATTGAGCATCGCTAAGTCAATTAAATCGCGACTAAAGGTGGAGTCGTCGGCCCATCGATCAGACAGAGCCAGGAGTTTAGAAGCAGCCCTGTCAGTTTCGGTGAGTGAGTAGATGCCGCAAATTCTATTTTCAGCACTGGGAGGATCCAATTTTATGCGTCCCTCAAAAATAATCTCAAATTTAATTGCAGTGTTCGAGATAGGAATCAAAGTGCGAATGCCATATTGATCGGCGCGTAGGTCGTGCGGTGTTTCTAGTTTCATTCCACTTCGAGTGATACCCATTAACCCCTTTTTTTTTAATGTTTCCCTTAGATTTTGGTAACCAGAAATATCTGAAATTAAGAAATCAATGTCTACCGATTCTCTAAATTCGTCATGGGACAAAGCAATTGCGGTACCGCCGCCGAAGAGGCAATTGTATTTCAGCAGGAGTTCAGAATCTAAAGCCTGAAGAATAGTTGCGATATGCAAGTGGTGTTCCCGTTTAAACAAGCAGCGACTCCTTCCCAAACTTTACAAGTAAAGCATTGAGTAAACTTCGTTCGTTGGTGTCCATGGCCTCAAAATCAATGTGACGCCAATTTCGCTCATAAAGTGCCAAAGAATCTTTTGGGGTGAGTTCAGTATCCTTGTCGAGCTGCCATGCTAGGCGCTTCAGCTGACCATAATTTTTTATGCGTATCGTTTTTGGAAGTTTGTATGAGCTATTTTTTTGCTTCAGACTTGTACTGTCTTTCAATTCTAATTTAAGACCAAGCGCAGAGATAACCGAAATATAGGCACCCATGGTAACGGAGGGTTCTCCTTTTTCAATTCGATGCAAAGTTACTCGAGAAAGTTCGGCAGCTTCCGAGGTGGTCGTCGCGCTAATATTTAGGCTTTTTCGGCGCTTACGGATTTGCTCACCAATCTGTCTGAGTCTTTCCTTAAGCGATTTCGCAATTGCGGGGGTTTTTGCGGGCATATGCGTATCTCATTATATACAAAACAAAGAAAATGTAAATAATGAGATACATTTATATGAGATTGAGAAGCTTCGGTGCATGCTTTAGAATCTACCCATGTTTGCAGAATGGGTCGGTCAAGCTATTGAGTTTTTAGAAAAACCAAAAACCACTCCTGCTCGGGTGGTCGTCGTGGGAGATTTGGCCCTGGATCGTTTTGTTTGGGGCAGTGTGGATCGCATTTCGCCCGAGGCTCCGGTGCCCGTTTTAGTCATTGAAAAAACTCGAGACGAATTAGGCTGTGCGGGCAATGTGATTCGAAATTTGAGTACTCTTAAAGGCCCATTTCCCAATCTACAAATTGATGTTTTCGGAATTATTGGCGAAGACTCAAGCGGTGACCGACTTTCAGGTTTAGTAAAAAATTTAGGTAGCCACGTTCATTCCTTTATTGAAAAAGATTCATCTCGTCCTACCATCGAAAAAACTCGATTCCTTGCTTCCTCCCACCATCAGCTCTTAAGGGTGGATTCCGAAAAAATAAAACCCCTAAGTCGCGACCTGCAGCAAAAACTAGGATCAGCAATTGAAGCCAAGCTTAAGGGTGCCTCGATGCTCGTAATTCAAGATTACGCAAAGGGGTTTTTAGACGAAGTTTTTGTCCAAAAACTTAATTCTGCTGCGAGAGCTCAAGGCATTCGGACTCTTGTGGATCCCAATCGAAACACTCCGCCAAAGGCTTACAAAGGCTCATGGATGCTGACTCCAAATATCGCCGAAGCGGAAGTCATTTTAGGGTACTCCTTGGATAAGGGCGCTGATTCAAAGAAAGTCGCCGAAGCCGCTCAAAAAATCAGAAAAGATTTTGAAATTGATGTTGCCATGATTACTCGAAGTCACCACGGCTTAACCTGGGTAAATGAAAAACAAGTAGCTCACAGTTTGCCAGCCCTTGCACGAACGGTTTTTGATGTCACCGGAGCTGGCGACACTCTGGTTGCTGTTTTGGCTGCTTTTCTTTCGGCCGGAGCCTCGCTTGAAGTCGCCGCTGCAGCTGCAAATGCAGCAGCAAGCGTCGTTGTAGGTAAGGCAGGAACTGCAACAACAAATGGCGAAGAAATCTTGGAAGAGCTTAGGCGACAAACTCTTGTTTAATAAAAACACTGTCAAAACAAGTATTTAAGTTGTAGTTCGGATTTAAGATTTACAGGCCATTTAGAGCCGCTACTGGCGGAAACAACTCCCAAAAAAGTCTTCAAGTTGACCTCCATTTATGTCGATACAAAGGGTAGATGTCTTGGATCCGAAAAATACTTTATTTTCGGCAGTTTCCGTGGTCCTTGGGGGCCCTGGTATTTCTTTTTTCATGTTTGGACCTTTCAAAATGGAGTGAGCCCATGGTTTCTCACCCACCGCCAGATTTAAATAAAATTTTGAAACCCTTAAAATTTGAGGGACCCCAGGTTTCGAGTCCCGAAGAAAAATCAGCCATCGATGGAGTGAATGCGATCTACTATTTTTTGGTTGCCTCGCGTTTAGAGTCCTCTGGATTTATCGAGGATTCGCAACAGGCCTTCGAAAGACTCGGGCAAATGGACCCGGAGTCTTCTTATGTTCAAACTCTCCTTGGCGAAGCTCAATTAGGGGGCGGAAAAATTGAAGAGGGGCGCGCCCGAATTCAAAAAGCTATTGAGTTAAATCCAAAGAACAGAAAAGCCAGGCTTTTGCTTGCCAATCTGTTGGCAACACAAAAAGAGTTTGATCAGGCCCGAGGGGCGCTTAAAGATTTAGAAAAAGAATTTCCCAACGATGAAGAAATCGTTCTTTATTCAGTCCTCATTGATATTGAGGAAAAGCTACTTGAAAGGGCCGAGGCCCGATTGACCCTATTTTTAAAAACGAACATCGATTCCGCACTCGCGCAGTTTTATTTAGGACGAATTTATCAAGAACGCGGCAAAGCCAAGCTGGCCGTTCTTGCCTATGAAAAAGCCCTCGACATTCGGCCTGGGTTTGTTCAGGCCGGAACCTATTTAGGCTTTCTTCAAGAAGAACTGGGTGACAAAGAGGGAGCCCTCAAAACCTATCTGTGGCTAGCTGATGAAACCGATGATGTGACCTTTCACCGAAAAATTGGTCAGTTGTTTTTAGAAAAAGAAAATTCCATACAGGCCCTAAAGGCCTTTGAAAATTTAGAACGAGTTGATAGCAAAGACCTCAATAATCGACTCAAAATTGCTTTGCTTTTAATTGATCAAGGCAACCCCGATGAGGCGGTGAAAAAATTTGAGGAAATTCTTAAAGAATCACCCACAAGCGACAATGTTCGTTTCTATTTGGGCGCTTTGCATGAGGACCAAAAAAATTACAAAAATGCCGTGAAAGTTTACCAAGAGCTTAGCTCTGATTCAGATCTGTACGTCGATGGACTCAAACGTCGCGTTTATTTACATGGCAAACTGGCTCAGAGGGCCGAGGGACTCGCGGCTCTGCAAGAATACGAAAATCGAGGTTGGACAGAATTGGAGTTTAAGAAAAGTTTTTTTGAAGACATGGGCGAGCTCCATGGAAATCTTTTGGAAATGACTTCAGCCAAGCCTGAAGAATTTTTGGAAGAAATCGAAAGGGGTCTCAAAGATTATCCCGATAGCGAGCGCCTGCTTTATACCAAGGGCTCCCTTCTTGAAAGACGAGGACTCGAGGCCAAAGCCGAAGAGCCTATGCTCAAAATTTTAAAGTCAAATCCCAACCATGCTGGGGCCTTGAATTTTGTGGGTTATATTTGGGCTGACCAAAATCGGAATCTTGATCAAGCCGAAAAATATGTTCGCAAGGCCCTAAAGCTTAAACCCCAGGATCCCTTTGTTATGGATTCTCTTGGATGGGTGCTTTTTAGAAAAGGAAAAAATGCTGAGGCTGAAAAAATACTGCGCGAAGCTTTGGTCTTACAGCCCGAGGAATATGTTATTGCCGATCATTTGGGCGATGTCCTTGTCAAAATCGGTCGCTTTGAGGAAGCTAAAAAGTTCTATGAACTCGCACTTCAAGCTGAGCCATCAAAATCTGCCGATAAGAAAAAAATTGAAGTTAAATTGCAAAATTTTAACAAGTTGGTGGGCACGGGTTGTGAGTTTGACCGAGAAACCCATTTGCCCCAATGCATTGGCGATCGCATTCCGGCCTCTAAGTAGTGGCTGTCGAGAATCGCTCATTTTTGGGTTGAGTCTGATTTTATTTAGCGGATGCGCCTCAACCTCACCGGACTCCAAATCTGACCCCAAAGGAAATCGCGCTTTACCTGATGCTAAATCTTGTCTGAGTATTTTTGAAAAAATTAAGTTTCGAAATCAGTTTTACAAGTCCCTAAGGGGGCGCGCAGTTTTTTCAACCCCTGACGGAGATTTGGATTTAGAAGTGGCCGTGCGAGAGCCCTTTCTTTTGCGGGCTGAAGTGGTGGGTCCCCTCGGAGTGCGCGTAGCCTTGTTTGTTGCCAATACAAGATGGGTTCAACTTTTTGTGCCCCGAGAAAAACTTGTTTATCGTTTGCCCTTTGAGGAATACCAAAAGGACAGTTTGCGTCGGGACTTTTTTTTGAAAGATCTGCCTTTTCCCGCGATTCCGGAATTTTTGGTTCCCTCACTTTTGACACAAGTTAGCTTGGACCCAAACCCCTTGAAAAAGGAAACTTCAAACTGCCGCGTTGATGAAGAAAGCCATTCTCTCATTTTGGAATTCCCCTCCGAGACACCCAAAACGCCGTCTCTAAGATATTGGCTTGACGCCGACCTAGGGCTCCCACTGAAAGTCGAATTTTTCAAAGGCAAAATGGCTTTCCAAAACGGCCGGGCCGATCTCGAGGTTGAATATTTCAATTTTAAAGGCGAGGGGGCCTCTCGATTTCCACTTCAGAGTCGTTTCACAAGCGGTGGAAAAAAACTTCCCTTTGAATGGAATTGGAGCCAAGTAGAGGTTTGGGAAAATCCTAGTCTGGAGCCCTTTGAGTGGAGACCTCCCGCGTCAATTTTTGTGAAAGATTTTTAAAGAGTCTCTAGGGCGTATTTGCAATTGCCAATTCATTCCGAAATGGCTGCATTTTCCGCTTCCACATATGGCCCTCCTAGCGTTATCCCTTCGTATAGCGCGTCGTCGGCCCATAAGTGGCAGCGAAAAATTCGCTCATTTAGGAATAAATTCTCAAATGCAAATACGCCCTGGTTTCAATTCAATTTGGCCGGACCTTTGACACCTTGGCTATAACTTGGTTTTTCTAAGTGTAGGCATGAATAAAAAACTTCAATCAAAACTCATTAACATTTCTTTTTTTTCACTAGTCCTTTTTTCAGTTTTAAGTTGCACTCGGGGTTCTCGAGTATCGGCAACCGATGACACACTTAGAATTCCAATTATCGCGGATGCCCGAACCATGGACCCTGTTTTGGTTGAAGAAACTTATTCGGCCTATATGACAAGCTTGGTTTACGAAGGCCTACTTGAGTATCATTATCTTAAACGGCCCCACGAACTCATTCCCAGTCTGGCCGAAACAATGCCAACGATTTCGTCGGACGGCCTTGAATACATTTTTAAAATTCGCAAGGGAGTTCATTTTACCGATCACCCTTCGTTTCGTGACGGTAAAGGGCGCGAAGTAAAAGCAAAAGATTTTATTTATTCTTTTTTAAGAGTCGCCGACCCTAAAATTGGAACCGGAAATTTTTGGATCTTTGATGGCCACATTAAAGGCCTCAACGAGTGGAGAGACGTTCAAAAAAAATTGGGTAACACGAATTATGATGAGTTACCTGAAGGTTTTTCGGCCCCCGATGATTACACTCTAAAAATTAAACTTACGCGAAAATATCCACAGCTTTTGTTTGTGCTCGCGATGCCAATTACCTTTGTGGTACCCCGAGAAGTTGTTGAAGCCTTGGGCCCTGACTTTGTGAATAAACCCATTGGATCTGGTCCCTACAAGTTGGTTGAGTGGCTTAAAAATTCCAAAGTTTCATTTGAAAAAAATCCCAACTACCGTGGTCAGGTTTATCCCTCAGAAGGTGAGCCCGGAGACAAGGAAGCCAATCTCTTAGGTGATGCAGGTAAAACAATTCCCTTTGCCTCAAAAATCGAATATTTGGTTTTTGTTGAAGACTCGACAGCCTGGCTCACACTCAAATCCGGTGGAGTTGATGTCGGCGGAATTCCAAAAGATAATTACAAAGAAGCCATTGATGTTGCTTCTCAAGACCTGACAGAGGACTTCAAGAAAAAGGGGATGTTTTTAAGAAAAGCCATTGATCCCGATGTGACTTACCTGGCGTTTAATCTCGAAGATCCTGTTATCAAAAAGGGTGGGGTCAATTTACGTCGTGCCATTGCTCATGCTCTTGATAACAAAAAAAATATCGAAGAATTTTATAATAATCGAGCCCTCCAGGCTCACAGTCCTGTGCCGCCAGGAATTGCGGGTTACGAAGAAGATTTTGTGAATCCGTACACCGAATACAATATCGAAAAAGCCAAAGAGTATTTGGCCAAAGCGGGATTTCCTGAAGGAAAGGGCATGCCCGATTTAGTGTATGAATCAACCCAGGGCGCCACTTCAAGGCAGCGAGCTGAAAAGGTACAAAGAGAACTTCAAAAAATTGGAATTAATTTGAAGGTCAATGTGAACCAGTTTGCGGAACTCAGCAAAAAGCTTAACGATAAAAAAGCTCAGTTTTGGGGCATTGCTTGGCTTGCCGACTACCCCGACGCCGAAAACTTTCTGCAGCTCCTTTACGGAAAAAATAAAGCCCCAGGCCCCAATGCCTCAAACATGGACAATCCTGAGTACAACAAACTCTATGAACAGGTTCGCGGCATGGTGGACTCGCCGGAAAGGCGAAAACTCATTCGCCGCATGAAAGAAATTTTCACTGAAGAACTCCCTTGGATCGTTGAAACCCATCGTTTGGCCTACCAGGTCAATATGCCTTGGACCTACAACTCGAAACCTGGATACATGGGGTCATCACCTGCGAAATATATGCGCGTAGACCCCGAAAGGCGCGCGAAGGGGTTAAAGTAGTCTGTTGTGACAGGGTTCATCATTCGCCGGCTTTTGTATTCAATTCCGATTTTGCTTGGAACCACTTTTTTATTGTTCCTTATATTCAATGTGGTTCCAGGCGATCCGGCTTTGCAAATTGCAGGCCGCCACGCGAGTGCTGAATCCCTAGCGACAATCAGGTCAGAATTGGGCCTCGATCAACCCTGGTACACTCAATATTTCATGATGCTCAAACAGTATCTTCAATTGGATTTTGGGCGAAGCTACGCCTACAAAACAAAAATTATTGACATGATTTCGGATGGAGCTGGAGCCAGTTTGTCCCTTTTACTTCCGCCATTTTTAATTTCAATTTTTTTGAGCTTAGGTCTCGGAATTTTTGTGGCTATAAACCGGGGTCGCTGGAACGACCGGGCAGCTGTTGCCTTTAGTGTGGGTGGCCAAAGTATAAGTTTACTAGTCTACATTTTGGCGGGCCAATATTTTTTGGCCTACAAATGGGGATGGTTTCCGATAAGTGGTTACGATACTTCCTGGTCCGGTCGGTGGGAGTATCTAGTTTTACCTTCGATTATTTATGTTGTTTTATCTTTGGCTCCGCAAATGCGCTTTTATCGTACCGTGATATTGGATGAGCTTTATCAAGACTATGTTCGAACAGCTCGTAGCAAGGGGTTGGGGACGGGGCCCATTATGTTTAGGCATGTCCTTAAAAATGCCCTGATTCCAATTATTACGGATGTTGTGATTTCGATTCCATTTTTGATTTTGGGTGCTCTTCTACTAGAAAGTTATTTTAGTATTCCCGGGCTGGGGGACATCATTGTGAGGGCAATCGCAAACAACGATCGCCCTGTTCTCATGTCGATGACGGTGTTTGGTACAATGGCATACATTGTTTTCAATGTGATTTCAGATATCCTTTATGCCCTTGCGGACCCACGGGTGGAGGTTCGATGAAATTCATAGCTCGAAAAATTAAAGGGCAGTCCCTTTGGGCCGATGCCGCGAGGCGATTGGTTTTAGATCCTTTTGCTTTTTGGAGCTTTGCTATCATTCTTATTTATGTAGCGGTCGGTTTGTCGGTAAAATTTGGGTGGATTGCCTCCGGCTGGCAGGAGGAGATTGGTCCTTCGCGCCTGGGGCCAGATTTTGCAAAGGACTGGCGCTATTGGTTGGGGCTAGATATTTTTGGTCGGTCCATAACAAGTAAGGTTTTGCAGGGGACATACACAGCCCTTTTTGTGGGACTCATGACAAGTTTAATTTCGATTCCCATTGGGGTCATCATGGGGTGTTTGGCAGGGTATTTTGGAGGGTGGGTAGACGATATAATTACTTGGTTTTACACCATGCTTTCTAATATCCCCGACTTTCTACTTTTGGTAGCGATGGCCTTTGCCCTAGGAAAAGGAATTTTTGCGGTGAATTTAGCTTTGGGCCTAACCACCTGGGTCAGTCTTGCTCGGCTGATTCGAGGTGAAGTTATGAAACACAAAAATCGGGACTATGTCGTTGCTGCGGCCGCCCTCGGCGCTGGGCACGGACGCCGAATTTTCTTACATATTTTACCAAATGTACTGCATATTGTGATTATCAGTTTTAGCCTTCGATTTGTTACAGCCATTAAATCGGAAGTCATTCTGACCTATCTTGGCCTAGGGGCCCAAACCGGTTCTGCCAGTTGGGGGCTCATGATCGATGACGCCAAGGGCGAGCTGATGCAGGGAATCTGGTCTGGCCTGATTGGGGCGACATTAGGGATGTTTTTTATATGTTTGGCTTTTAGTTTGTTTTCGGATGCTTTGCGGGATGCCTTTGACCCAAAGCTTCGAACCTGATTGTGTAGGGACCTTCAAAAATCATGTCTGAGCTTTTGACTATTAATAATCTTTCCATTGATTTTTCAACCTCCGAGGGGCTGGTAAAGGCTGTCGATAATATTTCGTTTTCGATACCTGAAGGCAAAACTGTTGGCATTGTTGGAGAATCGGGCTCTGGAAAAAGCGTAACTTCGCTCGGCATTATGCGCTTGATTCCCAATCCTCCCGGAAAAATTTCTAATGGTGAAATTTTGTTTCAAGGTAAGGATTTGGTCAAAGCTACCGAATCTGAAATGCGAGCTATTCGCGGTAACCAAATTTCAATGATTTTTCAGGAGCCCATGACCAGTTTGAATCCCGTGTTCACCGTGGGATATCAAATTGCTGAGGCTTTGATTCTTCACCAAAAACTGAATACTAAAACAGCCCGCGAAAAAACCCTCGACCTGCTTGACCAGGTGGGAATTCCAAATCCCAAGGCGCGCATTGATTCTTATCCTCACGAAATGAGTGGTGGGCAAAAACAAAGAGTCATGATTGCAATGGCAATCGCCTGCGCACCGAAGCTTCTGATTGCTGACGAACCCACAACAGCACTTGATGTGACGATTCAAAAACAGGTTCTCGAGTTACTCGCTAAGCTTCAGGCTCAATACAAAATGAGCATGCTTTTTATCACCCATGATTTAGGTGTCATTGCCGATATTGCTGACGAAGTCGCAGTGATGTACCGCGGAAAAATTGTTGAAAAAAATAAAACGAGTGCAATTTTTCAGGCCCCAAGTCATCCCTACACAAAGGGCCTTATTGCTTGCAGACCCAGACTTGATCACCATCCTTTAAGGTTGGCTACTGTCAGCGATTTCATGACCGAAGACGGACGCGAAAAGCCCGTATCATCTGACCTTTTAGGTAAAACAAAAACAACACGACCGCTTTCAGATTCCAACGGCGTTCTTTTAGAAATCAAGAATGTAAAAAAACATTTTCCCATTCGTGGTGGTATTTTTGGCGGAGTTCAATCTTGGGTTAAGGCTGTAGACGATGTGAGTCTAACAGTTCGTAAGGGTCGAACCCTGGGCCTTGTCGGAGAATCAGGTTGTGGCAAAACCACTTTAGGTCGCACAATTTTAAGACTCATTGAACCCACTGCGGGCACTATAAATTACAATGGTACTGACATTACCAAGCTCGATCGTGAGGCGATGAGACAGATGCGTCGTAAGATGCAGATTATTTTTCAAGATCCCTACGCGTCGTTAAACCCTCGAATGACAATTGGTGCAGCACTTGCCGAACCCATGACCATTCATAAAATTGGCGATAACCACCAAAACCGCTTAGAGCGCGCCGGTGTGCTGATGAAAAAAGTGGGCTTAGATCCTAAATTTCTAAGTCGATACCCTCATGAGTTTTCTGGCGGACAAAGGCAGCGCATTTGTATCGCGCGAGCCCTGGCCGTTAAGCCTGATTTTATTATTTGCGATGAGTCCGTTTCGGCTTTGGATGTGAGTATTCAGGCTCAAATTTTGAATTTGCTTTTAGATCTGCAAGACGAATTTGATTTAACTTATATTTTTATTTCTCATGATTTGGCAGTTGTGAAATTTATTTCTGATGAAGTGGTCGTCATGTACGGCGGCAAAGTTGTTGAAATGGCTGACGCAGTTTCGATTTATGAAAATCCTCAGCACGAATATACAAAAAAACTTTTGAGTTCGATTCCAAAGGGAATCCCCCAAAAGTCAGTCGGTAGCTTTGGAGCAGGCAGCGGAGAAACATCAAGTATTTTGGTTACTTAGCGGTTTGACCCTATTTTCTTGTCTGGCCGAGTAAAATGACTATAACGCAGCACGCAAAATGAAACAATTTCTAAGACTTATCTGTGTTTTTGGTCTCGCATTGTGCGAGCCCATCGAGGCCATGCCCTCGCTGAAAATTGAATGCACCACAGATGCGAAAATTCTATTGGGTGGTCGAGCTGTGCAAGCTCCTCTAAGGAATTGGCCCTATGAAGGTTTAGAGCGGCAAAAACTCATTCAAACTGGAATTCATTTTGTTCAGTCCCTTGATGGGCATGAATTTTTTTTAAACCACATTCGATCTCGCGAACCCGAATTGTTTGAACTCATTGGAGCCCTACTCACTCACAATCGAATGGGCGGAAAATATAATGCGAATGCATTTATTGGGGGCGGGCCTTTTAGAGAAACTCCAAGTTTGGATCAAGTTAGAAGCCAAATTGGGAAATTGATTTTAACAATACCAGAGCCCCGATCTTGGTGGGCCTCAGTTCTAGGTAAATTCAATGTTGAAGCTTATTTTACTCAGCTCCGAAATGGTTTGGAGATTGTTTTTTACAATCTCAACTTGGGATCAAAGGAAGTTTTAACCCGAAGCGATGGTTTTTTGGGTGTCATTCTGTCAAACATTAAACTTGGGCAGAATTTTTTTTTCCAAGACACGCAAGGTCAGCGAAAGCTATTTAGACTTCAGTCGATAAATTTTGATTCTGGCCAATTGTTGCTTATTCAATTGGATTCGGGCGGAGATTATTCTGTAAAAAGAACCCATCAAAAAATTGTTTCGGTTGCGGATTTCTATGAGGGAATTAGATATGAAGATCGCAGGGGCCTCATTTTTAAAAACATAAAAGGACTGCCGCCTCGCGAGTGGGTGACTCCTGAGTCTGAAATGTTTTCGATTGAAAGTAAGTTCATTAGCCCCGAGCGCCAGATTTTTTACGCAATCTCGGGAAATCCTAACCCCTCAGAGAGTGTTCTCAAAAAATTGAATTACCCTCCTAATTCTGAAGCTGATTTGAAAAATCGTTTGCGAGTTTGGAAACTTACCAATGGATACTTAGAGGGGCGGGGATTCTTGATTGATAAGTTCTTAGATTTATTCCCCAGTTTAGCTCAAAAATTGAACTGGTCTCGCCTTGAGGGAGTCAACCGTTGGCAAATAACAAGTGTTTATGACTTGGTTGACCAACTTAATTTGTGGGACTTGCCAATTAAAATGATTACGACCCCGCGGTTTCGGGGGAATTCTTCTGAGGAGTATTTACGAAATCTTTGTTTAGAAAAAACTTACTCCTTTGGCGAACAAGGGACTCCATTTTTTCATGATCAGATGCTTCACTTGGTCGGATTGGTTTTGCTACCACCCGATGTTCTTGAAAGTTTTATCCTTAGGGGAAAAAACATTCTTCATGCGCTCGATGCCGCCCGTTTGATTGATCCCAAATCTGAGACTTCGGTTCAACTTGAAAAAACGGCCCATAGCTTTGCGCAGTTTTTTGACGATCAAAATTATCGAATCTTTGAAGATTTCATTTCGGCGGATTCCAAAAATAGAAAAAGCGATGGAAGCTTCGATAAACTCAAATTTTTAGAAACGATAAAAACTAGATTCCTAAGCTTTGCTCGGTTTTCGGCAGACCCCACGGCCGAATTGTCTGAAGCTTCTAAAGAAAAAAATCTTGGTCAGGCCCAAGATTTGGAACTCCAGTGGCGCGAAAAATGGCGCCCCCACGTGGAAAGAATCCTAGGATCAGACTTCGAAAAATATTTCGACTAACTCGTCGTCCGTGAGGCCTGTTTTTTACATCTCGGGCCACTCTAGGAGGTAGTTTTTTTTGGTCCAAACTTTTTTATTTAACAAGGCAATTTTTAGATAGGCTTTTGATAAGTTGGTTGGAATCTCTGACCATTTGAGCTCTAAAGCCCAAGCGTCGTGACGAAAAAAATCTATTTCGCCTGAGCTTGGCGACGAAAAGTATCCAACTCGATCATAGCGACTACAAAGATGTTCCGCTGCGACCATTTCAGCAAGTTTCTCAAAGTGTTTTTCATCATAACTTTTTCCATCGAGTTTCAACGCGAGCCAAAACAAAATAGGATCACGAAAATAAAATTTTTTGTTACTTCGAAAACGATAAGACCCCGAATTCTGATCGACTAAATACAAAGTTCTCAATGCAAAGCAGTCTTCAAGAACTGAAATGTAATCTTGCGCCGTATTGTGAGAGCCCATACTTGTTTTCTTTGCGATCGTTTGAAGGCTCACCGGCGATGACATCGTTTTCAGGAGTTGAATCATCAATTCGGTTACAAAATTTTCTTGTTTACCTAGCCGTACAAAATCACCCACAACCCAACGGCGAATGGTGTCTAGGGTTTTGGTCGGAAACTGCACCTTAGGCCCCGCTTCGGCTAACGCCGCAGGAAACCCCCCGATTTTAAAATAGTCGTTGATATTTTCGATATGGGTTTTCTTGTTCCAACCCGCCTGATTTCTGACTTCAAGAAATTCAGAAAAACTCATTGGTAAAAGATAAAATTCTTGTCCCGCTCCAAATCGCCCTGGCATACGATCGGCGCCACGTCGCAAATCAACGGAGTGTGAGCCTGTGATCATGAGAATTTTTGATTTGCCGCTAT
This sequence comes from Bdellovibrionota bacterium, assembly GCA_964201665.1. GTDB lineage: Bacteria > Bdellovibrionota > UBA2428 > UBA2428 > UBA2428 > CAXNEW01. Next base: position 11,709 of record CAXNEW010000005.1, on the reverse strand, counting down.
CGATTTCGCTTTTTACAACCTTGTCCCATCCTTCGACATAATTGATTTCATCTAGAAGGATTGTCCCGTAGTCTCTGGTGGCTTTCAGAATTTCTGAAAGTTCGCCTGAATTTTGAACTTTCTCGCAGCTCAAATAAAAACACTTTTCTTTGGCTTTGACTTTTTGACTCAAAACTTCTTTCAACCAGGTCGTTTTTCCAATTTGCCTTGGGCCTCGAATAATATACAAGCCGTTTTCTACTGGAATGAAAGGGATTGTTCGTTGAAAAGGTAAGGCATTTCGCCTTTTTAGGTGAGGATCTTCTAATTCCCACCCCTTTAATTCCCAAAATAATTCAGACATATAGCTATTGTATACGATTTTGGTCAACGTTAAACCAATATTTGGTCATTAATAAACATTTTTTTGGTCAAAGCATAAAGGCTGCCCCGTTAGACCCTTCCCAGATCCCGTTGGAAATCGAACGCGATCCCAAAAAATGAGAAGCAAGGATCACCAAAAAACCTGAAATCGTAGGGGTATCCAAGGGAGTGAGAAATTAAAAGATGGGCCTTTTTGGCAAGAGTTTGTTAGTCGAGGCCGGCTACGGGGACAGAATCTGTAAACTTATCGAGTCCGATTTTTGCCATGATCACTTCATCACGACGCTGCTGTATGAATTGATTTATCACAGCCTGTTTGGCTAGCGACATAGGCATAAATCTAAGTCCCGTTTGAATGGGGCGATTTTTTCCTTTGCCTTCGCCGATATAGTCACTCCAAATCACTTCTGCCTGAACAGCAAAAAGTTCACTGGTGTGAGGAAGGGGAACTTCTATTCGAATAACAGATTTTGATTTAACAACTTCTGGAGTTCTCAGACACAAACCACCTTTTGAAAGATTCAAAAGATCTGCATTAAATACGAGCGGCCCCTTTAAATAGCGATATCTAACCCCAAGGTTAAAATCGACACGCTCTTTGCGCATAACTTGGGCTCGAATGAGTCCTTTGCCACCATTGGCGGCAAAGAAGACTGCAGGGTCAAACTCTTCTTCAGCCCCCGCAGGAGTAGATGAGCCACCTGAACCACTCACTTCAGCTAAAGCAGCCTCAAGGGCGGCCTCAGCCATAGAGCGTTTTTTATCAACAACGGTGACCCGCTTTGCAGGCGCCTTTGGGGTAGGGGTTGCAACTTTTGCCTCAACCTTTTTTGGAGCTTTTGCGGATACCGACTTCGGCTTGGCGGCCTTAGCCGCCTTAACTGCTTTAGACGCTTGTTTTGAAACAGGTTTTTTAGCTTTAGCTTTTGCAGACATCGGTTTAAAACTCTCCTTAAAACTCTCCCAAACAACGGGGCAGTTTAAACAAAAGCCCCAGAATTCATATGGTATCTCAAACATTAACGCAATTTGTCAACCTTATAGCCGAAGGATCGCAATTTCAGGCCATGCGGAGCTTCAGGGTAAAGGGTGGGCGGGGCTATATTTTCAGCTTTGATTTTTTCCCCTGGGCCTCTGGCACCCCGTCTATTGGCAAGGAGGCCCTTTTTTTGGGTTCAGAGCGTGGACAGCTTGCCTGGCGCTTTTCAGAAAAATCTAAGATCTTTGAACAAATCCGTCTTGAACTTCATGATTGCCCGCCCCTGATTTTTGCAAAATCCCATCTAAAAAACAAAAAAATAACAAGGTCTACCTCAGTCAGTGAAAGTGAATTTTTATGGGAGTTTGCGGGTGGGGCTAAACTTAAAGGAAAAATTTCGGCCCACCAAAATCCACCGGTTTTAGAATTTGAAATTCATGTCCCGGGTCGGCCCAAGGATTTTAGGTCTCAAATTGAACTCGCAAACTGGGGTCAGGCTGCCTCAAAAGTCGAAACCAATAGTCAAAAACACCTTGAGAATCAGAAAACTAAAAAACTCAAAAACCTGGAGGCCAATGTTTTAGCCGACGTAAATCGATACAATTTGAGATCTAAGTTTTGGGCCGATTTAGCAATATCATTAGAGACCAACGGCGAGTTTCAAAATTTTTTGAGTCACGAGTTTTTTATAGAGGCCCAGGCAAAAAAGGAAATTCCAGTTTTGAAAAATGAAAAAACTTGGGAATTTTTAGACGCTGTATTCAAGCAAAAAAAGAAATTTGAAAAAAAATATTTGGGCTCAAAGACGCGACTAGAAAGTTTAAAAACTCAATCCCCGGTTTTGAAAACAAAGAGACAGTCCCAACCAAAAGAGGAAATTTCTGCTGATAGTGAAATTTTAAAACCTAAGAAAAAACCAGGGTTGTGGATCCAAAGTCCGTGGGACCCGGGTCTTTGGGCTAGGGTAGGTAGGAACTCAAAAGAGAATGATGAGTTGTACCGTCAGGCCCGCGATCGCGACCTGTGGTTTCACATTCGCACTTCGCCGGGGGGACATGTTTGGATTCCCCGAGGACAACCTGGATTTGGGGCAAAATCAGCTGCTCACGAAAATTTGCTACGATTTGGTGCCCAGTTGGCCCTTATAAATTCAAAAATTCGGGCCACCGTGGGGGGGCCGGGCCATGAAGTCGATTTTACAGAACGTAGGAACTTGAAAAAAACTAAAGGTCTAGGCGGTGGCAAAATTCTTGTTTTGAAGTCTGACACCCGAAACCAAAAGCTCGAAAGTGAATTTGAAAGTCTCATCAAGGGAGCGTAGTCTCTTAAGTTTGGATTCTCGAAATATACAAAACGAAACCGATCCCAACTTTTGGGTAGATTTTAGAACTCTTGAAGTTCTTGAGAGGCAGACTGTTCGTTTTGAAATCTCTAACCGTGCTCGCTCTGTTTTTGGAAAGCGCGCTGCAGAAAATCTAAATCCAGGCTGGGCCCCCCATTTTTATGATTCTAAAAAAACAGAACTCAACAGAAGCGAGGCTTCTTTACAGTCTCAGGCGGTTCTCGAGCTTTTGGATCTCAGACGCGAGAGTCAGTTAAATTTGCCTCTCGGGGATGTCCCCGATTTGGGCAATATCTTGGTTCGGATTCAGAGGTCAGCCTCGATAGTTGTTTCGGAATTTGTAGATCTTGTTCGGTTTCATAAAAGCGCTCAGGGGCTGTATCATTTTTTAAATCGCTATGGCACAACAAAGGCCTCACTCCTTAAGACTCTAACTGGAATCCAATTGGCTGAGGAATGGAGTCGTAAACATTTTCCGCTTCTTGATAGCCAGGGACAGATTGTTGACTCTGCGTCTGAGGATTTAAGGGCCTTGCGCTCTTTATCTAAAGAACTGCATGAAAAAATTAAAAATCGCCTGGATGATTTTTTGCATAACCCCCGTTTGGCGGAAGTTATGCAGGATTTCTATATTACCCTGCGAGATGGCCGCTATGTGGTTCCCATCAAGACCAATTTCAGAGGACGGGTTCCCGGAATTGTTCATGATGTTTCAAATTCACAATCAACACTTTTTATTGAGCCTCAAGAAATTGTGGAATGGAATAATCAACTTAAAGTTACCGAAATGGAAATTGAGCACGAGATCGAGCGAATTCTTTCGGAAGTTGTAAAAGACTCGCAGCCTTTTTTAAGGGCCTTTGAAACTAATGTTGAAATTATTACCCGGGCTGATTTTTTATTGGCCTCCTCACTTTGGATTGAAGACTGGAAAAGAGTGGCTACCGTGGCAGAGGACCTTACGGCCACCGGGGCAGATTCTTTTCTAACTTTTGAGGGACTGTACCATCCGCTTTTGTGTCTGCAGCGTGAGGTCGTAGACAACTCGCTAAGCTGGAAGGGGGCCTTTGTTTTAACGGGCCCCAACACCGGCGGAAAAACTGTTTTGCTAAAGAGCCTGGGGCTGTCGGTATTGTTGGCCAGGTCGGGTTTGCCAGTTCCGGCTCAAAAAGCCACAGTTCCGAGCGATCTGCGTGGGGTTATGGCCGATATTGGTGATGATCAAAGCATTGAAGAAAATCTTTCCACTTTTTCGGGCCACCTCAAAGTCCTCAAGGGCATGCTTGAAAATACGAGGCCCGGTGATTTGGTCATGGTTGACGAGATTGCCACTGGAACTTCACCTGAGGAGGGCCAACCCCTCGCCCAATCCGTTATTGAGGAGCTTCTCAATCGAAACTTAAGAGTTTTTGTGACCACTCATTATGGTGGACTCAAAACGTTTGCAATGACCGATGAGCGATGTCGAATTGCTTCGATGTCGTTTGATAAGGCTCATCGTAAACCCACTTTCAAAATTCAGCTCGACCTACCCGGAGACTCTTCGGCCTTTGAAATTGCCGAACAGATGGGATTGCCCTCAGCAGTACTGAATCGGGCCCGAAGTTTACGAGGAGAAATGAATGAGGATGTGTCCTTGGCCCTGTCGAGACTCGAAAAGGCGCGCCTTCAATTAATTGAAAAAGAAAAACAACTAGAATTTGCTGAGTCTAAAGCACGCGAGCGCGAATTGAAGGCCCAAGAAAAAGCCAAAGAACTTGATCTTAAGCAACGCGAAGGATTGGGAGAAGAGGCAAAATCTTTACTTAAAAGTTTAAGTCAGCTTCGAGACGAGCTTTCGACTTCTGTCAGAAGTGCGACCTCGGTAGAGTTAGGTCAGGGCGCAAAAAATCTATTCTCAAAAATTTCTGAGGTCTCAGATGAAATTCGTGGTCGAGTTGCCGAGAAATCCTCTCAACTCGGCGAGGATCTCGAACTTCACGACAACCAGATTGTTGGCGATTTGTGGGTAGAGGTTGACGGTTTTGGGGTTGGTCGAATTGTTGAAACTCCTAAAGATTTTTCACGAGGCGCGAAAACTCCGGTTTTGGTTTTAGTGGGTGATCTTCAAGTAGGTGTGCCGAGGTCAAAAATAAAAAAACTCTCACGAGAAAAAGAAAGACACGCAAAAACTCAAAAAGCCCTGACCGATACACACAAAGAAAAAAAATTGGGCGCGCCGGTTATTTCATCGACAGCTGTGCGACCAAGTTCTGCGGGAAGTGGCTCACTCTTGTGTGATGTACGGGGAAAAACTGTTGAAGAGGCTCTTAGGAAAGTTGAAAATTCTTTAAACGAAATTTATCGAACTGAAGAAGAAATTCTTGTGACAATTATTCATGGGCACGGATCGGATCGTCTGAAAGATGCCATACGCGGGTACTTAAAAAAGGAACGCGCAGATCTTTCTTATCGAACCGGCAGTTGGCCCGGAGAGGGTGGCGATGGAGTTACAGTCGTTGAACGAGCAAAATAAAATCGATTTAGGTCAGCAGATATCGTTGAAGGAGAAAAATTACATGGACCGTAATTTGGCTTTGGAGTTTGTGAGAGTTACTGAAGCAGCTGCCATTGCAAGCGCCCGCCTGATGGGCCGAGGCGATAGAAATGCCGCTGATCAAGCCGCAGTGGATGCCATGAGAAAAGCCTTAGATACCGTCAATATCGCGGCCACAGTGGTTATTGGTGAAGGCGAGCGCGATGAGGCGCCCATGCTTTTTATTGGAGAAGAAGTTGGTCGGCGTGCAAGCCATTCTCACGCTGTTGATTTGGCTCTGGATCCGCTTGAAGGCACCAATTTGTGTGCACTCGGCCACTATGATGCCATTTCGGTTTTAGCTATTGCAGAGCGCGGAAATTTTTTACACGCGCCTGACACCTACATGGATAAAGTTGCCGTGGGGCCAGAGTGCCGTGGAAAGATAAACTATGAAATGTCTACTGAGGAACTTGTAAAAACAGTTTCTAGTTGTAAAGGGAAACCGATTGAAGAAATTACTGTTGTAATTTTGGATCGAGATCGCCACAAAGAAATCATTGGTAAGGTTCGAAATATGGGTTGTCGAATTAAACTCATTGCTGACGGAGATGTTTCGGCTGCCATTTCGACTTGCAACCCCGAAACAGGTGTTGATTTGTTGCTAGGTAGTGGAGGGGCGCCTGAAGGAGTTATTTCTGCGGCTGCTCTTAAATGCTTGGGCGGAGATTTTTTCGGAAAGCTTATGTGGCGTAGCGAAGAAGAAAAATCTCGTGCACTTAAAATGGGAGTAAAAAATCCAGACAAAGTTTACGCAATGGACGAACTTGCTCGTGGTCAGGTGATTTTTTGTGCAACGGGCGTAACAGACGGGGCTTGGCTCAAGGGAGTCCATTTTGTTAAAGGCGGGGCTACGACCCATTCTATAGTTATGAGAAGTTTTACGGGGACGGTTCGCGAAATACATGCTCGGCATTCATTTGCATTGAAGCCTGGTTTTGAGCAAACTGAAAAATGTTTATAAAACGTGTTTTTGCTTATCTCGGACTGGCTATTGGATTCATTTTTATCCAGGAGCCTGTTTTTGCGGCTGACAAAGGGGATTTTTATCTCTCAGGCTATGTGGGTTCAAATTTAGAAAGTACAGCTGAGGTTTTGAGTGCCGTGAACGTGGGGTACCTTTTGGTGGATGGATTCGGGATGGGGGTCAATTTTGATCAGCACTTTGGGTTGACACCAAATTTCAGGGCTAAGGAAGGCATCGGCGGCGGACCTGAGTTTCGCTGGTTTTTAGAACCTGTGGAATTTTCAGGGGCTCTCATTTATTTTTTTAGATCCTACGAGGGTGTTGAAAGTGGAATTCGACTTACCGGGGCGGGTAGCTACTTGTTTGCCTTGACTCCGGCGATTGCACTCAAGGCTGAGCTGCGATTCCAAAGAGATTTGGAAGAACAACAAAATATTTTTTACGGGCTTCTTGGTCTTCGATTTCTTTTTTAATTGGCTTTGTTAGCGTTGTTCTAGTCGCCTTTTTTCGACCAACAGCCGAGCTAAATCCATTGGGTTTATGTCGGCCCGAGACAAAGCAAAATGAAATAAATCAGGTTTTTGAGGATTTCTGCCATAAGGATTTTTTTCTAAATATTTGATGCGGGTTTTTTCCCAGCTTTCAGTCATGGGGAGTGATTTGAAAACACGTTTTTCTAGCGGGGTGCTTAGCGAGCGAGAATATTCGACATAGTCTTTGAGTAGGCCGATATTTCGAGCCGTTCCTTTCCAGGTGGCAAGCCCTTGAATGAATTCTGAGAATCCCTCTAGCGTTGCCGTTTCAATCGCACTGCCAGCCTGAAGACTCGCGGTGTGATTTAAAAAAGCCTCAAAGTGAGCGCGGGCTGCAATTAATTTCCGCCAGAAAATCGGTTCCAAGATTCGTCCCACCTCAGCCAATCGTTTTGCAATTTCGGCTTCCGTCAGACCCAGTTTCATTTGGGAGTGAATATTAAAAAACAATGCGACTTGCTTGGTGGAAAGCGTGAGAGCAGCGAAATAGGGATAAACAATCCGCTGTATATAAAGAGAATTTAGGGGATTTGTTGAATCCAAATTTGGAGGGAGTTCACCGTCTAAAATTTCTGACCTTCGAAATTTTGCCTCTGCGATTACAGCATTTCTTTCGGCCAAAAATGTTCCACGTGGAGAGTTCCACCTGGAAGCTATTTGCTTTTCAATTTCTTCTTTTGAAAGTCCTGATTGTTTGAGTTCGTTTGTAATTTTTACAAAATCCTTCAGGTGTTGGTTCTCATGGGCCAAAACAAAAGGCTGCAGGCCATGGGCAGGTGAAATTGCTATGAAAAGCTCATTGGAGTCGGGTCGATTTACAAAATTTGAGGGTCCAAATTCTAGGTTTTGAAGCATTTCTTCTGTGGGTGGTTTTTTGGGGTCAAAGGCAATGGAATGAACATAGATTTTTGCTCCATTTTTTTCAGCCTCCTCCCACAAAGCCCTGACTTTGGGGGGTGTGTTTTCGTTGGGGACTAGGGGACCCAATAGAACTTGTTTAAGCCCGGTGTCTGGGTTTTCAGCCCAAAGCCGCGTTTCAAAATTCTCTGGCAAGCTGAGTCCCAGGTTTTTCTGGAGCATAAGATCAACCTGCTCCATTACAGTTTCAGGAATCATGAGGTCCATGGAATCTGAATTGTTTCTTTCAAAAATAGCCCTAATTTGGTCGGCGCAGCTGGGCTCAGCTCGAAGATTTTGAGGAGAAGTTAAAAAAACCCAAGCACCTAAACAGAATTTAAAACAAAAATAACAATAATTTAGCAACTGTTTCGAAAACCCCATCACCGACCCCCACCCTGTTACTCAATGTCGGTCCCCATTAATGCCCAGTTCCAAAGGCAAAACAAGACTCAATAGACTTTTTAAGTCTGCCGATAGGTCTAAAGAGGGGGTCTGCTTTTTTCATGAGGTCATTGTTAAAAAACTCGGCCGGGCCGGTCGCAGCCTCTCTTTGGCAATCCAGAGATTTTTTTGTTTTTGTGGCATTCTCGGCACTTAGTTTTTGGGGTTTTCAGTCTTTTGTAAGTGATGGGGAAATTTCACGTGCTCCGGCGTCGATTGGAGCAACTTTGCCCTTAAACTTTCAGTTCACAACAATTTGGGCCTTTGGAATTTCGCAACTTTTTGGCCTTATATTCGTGCGCTTGGGTAATTGGTTTTCGGTTTGGAAAAAATCTAAAAACTTGGCAACTGATGAAGCGACACTACAGCGAGAAAAACTTTTAACCCTCGGTGAACTTACAGCAATTCTTGCCCATGAACTCAACAATCCCCTAACTTCTGTGAGGGCATTTTCTCAGCAATTGCGCGAGGAGCTTAAAGGTTCCTTTGGGCAGTTGCCGCCAAGCAGTCTCGAGATGTGGGATCGCTTGGATGTAAACGTAAAACGTATGATGGAAATTTCGGCCTCCCTGCGGGGATTCATTTATGGTTCACAGGGTGGCTCTCAAGGTAATTTTGGCGGAGCACAAACTTCAATAAATGAAATTTTGTCGGAGTCTTTGGTTTTAGTTGGCCCCGCTTTGAAGGGCCGAAAAATAGATATAAAAATCTTAAATTCCGAAGCGCCTGAATTCCATGAGAAACTTAAAATCTCCAAAGTTCAGATGTCCTTGGTCATTATGAATCTTTTGCTCAATGCCCGAGATGCTTTGACCGAAAAGGCCGTAAGCGATGAGAAAGCTCTGATAGAAATTGGAGCCAAAAAAACAACTTCGGGTAAATTGCAATTTTGGTTTGAAAACAATGGGCCACCTATTCCGAGGTCATTAGCGGAAAAAATTTTTGAGCCCTTTTTTACAACAAAACCTAAGGATCGGGGTACGGGCATGGGACTTTCATTGGCCCGAAGCCTGTGTGAGGCTAACGGAACCCGAATTTTTCTTGATAAAGAATCTCAAAATACCCGTTTCATAATTGAGGTCGTTTAAGATAATCTCCGAATAATGACCCCAATTCCGCATTTTGGACTCAACAAAACACATTTACACATTAAGCAGGCCTGGGCTGACTACAAGGGGAGCTTTGTGTTTTTCACGGGAATTTTTTTTGCTTTGTTAGTTGTTTCAATCTCGCTAGCAAAGTTTCCGGTGATTGGGTTTCTTTTAAGCAGTTGGTTTGTTTCACCTCTTGTTTGTGTGGGTATGGCCGAGCTTGTTCGGGCAAAGCGGCAGGGGCAATCATTAGACGAAGTCAGGCTTCAATTTTTTTTTCGAGGTTTTAAGCAGGTGCCACAGCAATGGGGCGAATGGTTGAAGCTGGGGCTCCTTCAATATTTTGCTTATTTGGGTGTTGTTTTTTTGGGGGCCCTTCCTATTTTCCTTACTCTCTATTTGAGAATTGATGGGAGTTTGATTTCAAGAATGTTTTTGACGCCAATTTCATTTTTTGCACTTTTGGCTACAGGTCAAATGGGTCAGTCTGAAATTCAGTCTTGGGTGAATTCTTTTTTAGAAACCGCACTTACGGTTTTCCAATCGGTTCCGGTTTGGGGCTGGGCCTTTCTTGTCATTTGGTCACTTGTAGCCATGCAAGTTTTCTTTTTTGTTTATTTTGCTGGGACGGTGGCGCCGTTTGCCGTTCATTTTGAAAAACTTCCCGCAACAAATGCTTTTGGGATAGGCCTAAAACTCGTTTTTAAGAACTGGTTTTTTTATAAATGGATTACATTTTATTATTCATTCCTATTTTATATAGGGCTCCTGCTAACTCTCGGATTAGGGTTTTTTGTTCTGGTGCCCCTGCTGACGATTTTCATGCCTTATGTTTGGTTTTTAGAGGTTTTCCCGCTCGAAAAGGACCTTGACTTAAGCTTCAAAACAAACTAACGCTATGCGCAATGTTGCGGTTATTAGGGCGTTTTTTATTTTTGAGCTCAGCCTTGAGTCTAAGCCCAATCACCTTCGCGGAAGAGGGGCCTATTGAGTTTTTACATCCAACGGCCTACCGGCATTTGTTGCGTTTGGGGATTTTGCTTGAGGCTGGGGATCCCTTAACGATTCGTGAGGAAAAAATAAAATCAAAGGATGTTCAAAGACTTCAGAATGTTCGAACTTTTTTTCAGTTACTTTCAGATTACACTTTAGCCACTGGTGAACCCAATAAATTTAAAGACCAGATTGAGGGCATTAACTCAAGTTTGACTCTTGTGGCGGAATCAAATTCCGGCCTCTTAGATGCCTCTAGGCAGCAGGGACTTACCACCTACAAACTTCCTCCAGGTATTTCTAGGGATTTGCAAAAGTTGGGTTCGATCCCGCAAAAAGCCTCGCAAAAAATTTCTTGGGTACTAGCTGCTTTTGATCAGATTTGGTTAGAAATGGACCAGCTTTTTTTAGACTTGAACCCCTATATAACTTGGATTCGGTCAAATTCGGAAATTTTAAAAAGCTCTGAGCTTTCACAGATTGAAAAAGAAAAAATCCTGCAAGGAATTTTATCACGACGTGAAGTGTTTTTGAGACAGTTTCAGATCTACATCAGGTTCATAGAAAACGGCATCGCAGTTTTGAAACACGCTGAAAAAGTGTTCCAAATTCCCTCAACTTACCGCGAACAATTGGTGTCCCTTCGAAAATCCTATCAAGTTAGATGGAACTCTTCGGGGCAAAGAATTTTTGAGACCGAGTTTTTAGCCCTGCGATCTTTAGGTCCACAGATTCTTAAAAACCATATGGCCCTGGTAACCCATGGTGAGGAAAGAAGTGAAGGTTTGCGAGCCTATATACGGGGTCTAACCGAATTTGCACAAAAATGGACGGATTCAGCGATTCTGGTTTGCGACACCCGCGAGGATTTTACAAATTTAAGAACCCCCATTTCATCGGCTGGGCTTCGCGGATTTTTGGTTAGTTTTTTAAATTCAAAAAAAGGAACCGATGGATTCTCGCCCACCCAGTTAAATGCGGCGTTAGAAATCGTGGATGGACTTGAAACTTTGGGTTCCGTTGTTGATGACTCAGAAAAGATCGTTTCAGGGCGAAATCCACGAAGTCTTGGGCTTTCTTATGCCTCATCTACTGCCTTTTTGAATTTGTTTGCAGCGGATCGAACCTTGCCGGTTTGGGAGTTGTCGCGCTTAGGCCGAAAAATCTGGGGACAACCCGGAAAAAAGATTTTTTTTGAAAAAGTTTTGGAAGTATCGCAGACTCCTGAAGAAGTGGTGGAGTTTTTAAAGAAGGGACTCTTTTTTTCGAGTCCGCTTGATTCTCCCAGTCCCGACCCTTTTTTTCCGATCGATAAACAGGTTGTAGACGAGCTTGAATTACAGAGTTTGGCTTTTGAAATGGAATTGGCCTTTGTCGATTTCGTTGGGCGATTAAAGAAGAACAATGCCGAGGCTGATCTGAAGGGTTTTGCGAGATTTCTTGGTGTGGAGTTACGTGAAGCGGGTTGGCCAGTGTTTTTAACCGGAGAGACGGAAACTTCTGAGGCGCGCATGACCCGTGGAAT